>NZ_JBHXRA010000009.1:0-287891 GCF_042717045.1 Nocardia sp. NPDC058633 | reverse complement strand
GCCTGGTACCAGGGGTGGCGACCGATGGGGTCGGCCGAGGTGACCAGGACCCAGCGCTCGGGCTTGCAGTTCGGATCGAAGTCAGGGGCGTCCCAATCGATGTCCTCGAACGGGTCGAAGTGGCGATCCACCGATGCCTGCGACAGCATCAGCAACTTCTCGGCGTACGCCTGAGCCTCCGCGACTACAGGATCGACGTCAGGGGTGGTGGGCGCAGACATCGTCATCACTGCCTCTCCTCGTGGAACTGTTGCCGTATCTCCGGGTTACCCGTAAATAGGGAGCAGTAACTACACCGAAGCTCGGCGTCCGCAACGCATGACTGCTAATCCGGCACCTTCTCGACAACGGTCACGATGTTGACGATCCTGTTGTTGTCGACGACGAGTCGATCCGCGCCGCGGCAGCGTACCCGGGGTGGGGATGTGAGGTCGTAGATGAGGACCGCTGTGGTGTCGTCGCCGAAGGAGGCGACCAGGGTGGCACCGCGGATCGCGGGCAGGCACTGAGAGATGAACTGCCGGTACGCCTTCGAGCCGTGCAGACTCCGGCTCGGTGTGTCGCAGACGACATCCTCCGCGATGTAGCGCATGGCCTTGCTGAGGTTCCCGGCTGACAATGCGGTGAAATAGTGCAGTGCTGTCTGCACGGCGACGGCGGACTTCGGCATGACTACTCCTTCTGGCAACACAACGCGTCAGGATCGCGCCGCGGGGGCGGCGTGGGGCACCACCTGCATGCGGTGGCGCGACCCGGCAGGACTCGTACGAGGCGGGGGAGCGGGGTCGACCACGGAAAGCAGCTCTTGATCGCCGAGGCGAAATGAGATGTGTAGCAACATGATCGGCAGTGCGTGATCGACGATGCGCCCGGATCGCGTCGATCGAACGGGGAGTCTCCGCTGTGGAACGAGGTGTACGAAAAGCCTTGTGACAGAGCGATACCAGTGATGGTGCATCGACGATGAAGAGTCGATCGGGCGGCCGGCCAGGCGTTTGGCGCCAGACGGCGGTGTAGCGCCGGACATCTTCAACGTCTGTTGAGAATAGGGGCGTATTGCTCACGCCACCGCCCCATCGCGACGTTCGGTGAGATGACACAAAGATCGAAGGCAGAGTTGGTGCACCCCTGAGAGACAGCAAGTTCGGGAGTTCGTCGAAGGTGACCGCCGAGCTCGGTGCTGCGAGATCAGGCGCGAACACGCTTGTCCGCTGGGGCGGCGCAATGGCTGTCGAGCCGTGGCTCATCACAAGACCGGCCGTAGCGATCCTGGTCCACATCCAATGTTCGCCACGGCGGGATGCTGATTTCCTGGGGAACGGTCGCGAACAACTGTTCAGCTGGGATCGTCATAGCGATAGCCACCCGTCGTGGCCGCGGTGTGCGCCATTGCCGCATCACGCACTGGGGTCGCAGACGGTCAGAAGTCAGGAATCTCTGTATGCCTCATCACGGTTCGCCGCTTCAGCGCCGACGGTCGCAATGTCGGCGAAGGATCACCACGGCACTCTTCTGCGCGGTTGCGGCCGTCGGCGGGATGACGGTCGCACCGGCCTCGGGTGCGCCCGAGGGTGTGCAGGAGGTGATGTTCGTCGGCAACAACTGGGACGGCACCGCCGATGTGATCACTTCAACCGGCGGTTACACCAAGCTCGGTCGCATCGACATCATCCCGGACAAAGATCAGCGGATGCGCGAGATCTTGCTCAACCCGATCAAACTCGCCTACTTCCTCGGCGTACGCGAAACCGCAGGACAAGGCCATGACCAGTTCGTCGACGACCTCTACAGCACCCCGGACGGGAGGTCGGTCGTTGCCTCACGGCCGAGTTTCGCGGATGTCGTGTCGATCGATCTGGTGACCGGCGAGCTGAAGTGGCGGTTCCCGGTGTCGGGTAACCGCTCCGACCACATGGCCATCTCGCCGGACGGGCAGTCCGTGGCGGTGTCGGCCTCGACGTCCAACACCGTCCACGTTCTCGACATCTCGACCGGGCGTGAGGTCGGCAAATTCTCCACCGGCGACGCCCCCCACGAGAACGTCTTCACACAGGGCGGGAGATACCTGTGGAACATGGCGATCGGCAACGTCTGGACACCCCTCGACGCCAAAGAGCTCGATGTGACCAAAGGCAACCGATACATCACCATCGTCGACACCTCGAACTTCACGGTGGTCCAGAAGATCGACATGCGGGAGCGGCTCGATGCGTTCGGCCGCCACGACCTGTCCGATGCCGTACGGCCGGTGTCGTTCAGCCCCGACGAGGCCACGTTGTACTTCCAAGTGTCCTTCTTCCACGGATTCGTCGAATACGACCTGGACAGCGACAGGATCACGCGGATCAAGGAGCTACCGAAGAACCCGCACACCAGCCCCATCCGTGAGACGTGGGTCAATGACTCGCGTCATCACGGGATGTCGATGAACCCCGCGGGCACCCGATTGTGTATCGCCGGAACAATGGACGACTACGTCACCATCGTCGACCGCTCGAGCCTGCACGAGGGCCCACTGGTCCCGGCTGCGAAGCCGTACTGGGCCACGATCAATGGAGACGGCCGGCACTGTGTGATCTCCGAGAGTGCCGCCGACCAGGTCACGGCTATTGATTTCGCCACCGGGCAGAAGGTCGTTTCCATCGCGGTAGGGGACCATCCTCAGCGCATTCGGGTCGGACAGGTACCTACCGGATGGAGCACACCGCTGTGATCAGCCGATCGCCGGGGCTTTGAAGAACAGCTTCCACTTGACGTGCGGGGGCAGCGGGGCGCCGATCAGTTCGATCGGCTTCGCCGGCGCACTGAGCGCGGTGCCGATCGGTGTGTCGGTGAGCCGGTTCAGTTCGTCGGCGTCCAACAGCACGAGCGCAGGCCCGACCGGAGTGAATGTCGGATAGGACTTCCCTTCGTAGAACTGGGTTCTCGGCAGTTGCACATCACGAGCGGACACATCGTTGGTGACCACCACTCCCGCGACGTAGTCCGCCGGATTGTCGGCGGTGACACTCGATCCCACGGGTATCGCGCGGCCGAGGGCAAGGCCGATCTCGCCTTCGTAGTCGAGCAGTCGCACATGCGCAGGTGGACCTCGTCAGGGGTGCGCAGGACTGTCATCGAGCCGAACGCCCGGGACCCGCTCGAGGTCGGGCTTCTCGAACTCGATCCAGGCCGGCTTGTGGACCTTCACGATCGGATGGCGTGCTCGGCCCGAATGCTCGTCGGGTCGGGCGCCTCGTTCGCTGTGTAGACCGGTGTGTGCCACACGAACCTCTGAGCATTTCGTCAGAATTGAAAGAGTCGATATGCTATCGGTTGACGCAGACATCGAGGAAGAGGTGGGCAGACGTGACCGAAGCCGGCTCCAATCGACTGGAACGACGAAAGGCGCGGACTCGGTCGGCGCTGGTGGCCGCGGCTCAGTCGTTCATCTCCGCGGGGCGGGTGAACGCGCCCATTCTGGAGATCACGCAAGCCGCCGATGTGGGGATGGGGTCGTTCTACAACCACTTCGACAGCCGTGAGGATCTGTTCCGGGTGGCCGTCGAGGAGGCGCTCGATCGCTACGGCGCCACGCTGGATCTGCTGACTCGAGACCTCGATGATCCCGCGCAGGCGTTCACTCGGAGCTTCCGGCTCAGCGGGCGATTCCACCGGCTCGATCCGACACTCAGCAAGGTGCTGCTCAACAGCTGGCAAACTCTGGTCGCCTCCGACAAGGGGCTGGCGCCCCGTGCCAGACGCGATATCGCCGCCGCCGCCCAGGCGGGCAGGTTCGAGGTGCGAGACCTCGATATGGCCATGACGATCGTCGCTGGATCCGCTGTGTGCCTGGGGCAATTCCTGCACGAGCACCCTGAGCGTGACGACGCCACGGCAACCGATCGGGTAGCTCAGGATCTACTCCGAATGTTCGGGCTGTCCGCACGGGAAGCTCGGGAGATCGCCGATCTTCCGCTTCCCGTCGTGGAAGGGCTGGTGCTCGGCGCCGCGGTGGCCTGACGCCCCCGCCGTCGCCGACGAGGCCGGTGATCTCGTCCGAAACGCTTGACTGACCTCGAGTGGCGATATCGTCAGTTCAGTCGATCGTGGAGGAGGCGGCCGTGAGCGACCGCATGGGGCCACCCCCGTGTCGTGATTGTCGGAGCCGGTCCGACGGGGCTCGCCGCCGCGACAATGCTGGCCCGGCGCGGCGTGGGCGCCTTGCTGCTCGACCGCTGGGATGGGGTCTATCCGCAGCCGCGTGCTGTGCACCTCGACGGCGAGGTCCGCCGCATCCTGGCCGGTCTCGGCGTAGACGGCGCGTTCGCTGCCATCACCCGTCCGCTCTCGGGCTGCGGCTGGTGGACAGGGCAGCGATTTACACCGTTGGTTGCGCCGGGCCGGAACAAGAGCTGCCCTCGTGCGCCCCGACGGTGTGGTGCAGCACTGCGGGCGAGATGTCGCCGCGTTGTGTACCAGACTTCCCTCGAGTGTGGTTGCGCTGCAAAGCATTCCCGCACAGCCGTGGGGGAGGGGCGCCTGACGACAGGTCACCCGGCGACCGGGGTCCGCTATGGCTTCGTCAGTCCGAGCAGTGCGGCGGTGAGCCCGTAGTCGGGGCCGAAGTCCTGGACGTTCCCGGTGCGGCAACCATCGGCGCGCATCTGGATCCGCTCACAGAACACACTGATCACCTCACCCGACAGGGCGGTACCGATCAACGCCTGTGAGCGGAACACGCCACGATCCTTGTCCATCGAGCCGTCGAGGTTCTGCATCAGAAGTGGCACTACGTCGACGATTTCGACCATCGCGCCCGAGTTGGCACGCAGCTGGTTGGTGACGTTGGTCAGCCCGGTCAGCGAGGCGGCCAGTTCGTCCTGGTGCCCGGCGAAGGTCGTCGAGGTGTTGGCCAGGAACTGGTTGAGCTGATCGAGGGTGGCCTGCAGGCCGGGGGCCTGTTCGGCGAGCAGCCCCGACATCGCGGTCATCCGGTCGCTGAAATCGCGCACCGATTGATCGTTGTCGGCCAACATCGTGGTGAGCTCGTTGAGCTTGATGATGATGTTGGAGATGGCGTCTTTGTTGTCGACACCGACCTTCAACGCCCCCGAGAGCGCGTCGAGGGTTTCGCGGATCTTCTGGCCGTTGCCGTTGAGTACCGGGTAGAGCACCCGGCCCGACAGTGGGCCGAGCCCCTCTTGGCCGGGTTCGGGTTTCAGCGCGGCGGCGAACTGGTCGATGGTCTTGATCATCGTGTCCAGCTCGACGGGGGTCCTGGTGCGTGCCTTGGGCAGGTGATCGCCGGACTTCAGTGTCTCCCCGCCGGTGTAGGGCGGGCTGACCTCGATGTGGCGGTCGGTGACGATCGAGGGCGAGATGATCGCCGCGATCGCGTCCTTCGGGACCTTGACGCCGGCGTCGATGGTCATGTGGACCTCGACGTAGGTGCCCTTGGGCACGATCTTGTCGACCTTGCCCACCGCGAGGCCGAGGACCATGATCTCGTTGCCCTCGTACATGCCGGCGATGTTCTCGAAGTCGGCGGTGATCTTGGTCGAACGGCCGAGAGCGTCGCCCGGGGGGAGGGAACAGCCGGTCATCGCGATGGCCGCTGCTCCCGCGGCCAGCAAGCGAACTCGATTGATCCAAAGGTCTTGCAGGTAAGCCACTTCGGGCCCCCTTTTCCGTCGGACGTGGCGCGGATGTGACCCGGCCACCGATGCGATGTGTGACCTCGGGCGCTCGCTGCGGCCGGTGAGACATCTCAGGCGGCAGCTCGGCGAAGTCGATTGCTGAGTCGCAGGTGGTTGTGTGGAGTGAGGAGCGTGTCGATTCGAGCTCACGCCCCGAGTTATTGACGATATAGTCACATGTGATCGACACCTCAGGCAAGGATTTTGACGAAATAATCAAACATGAGGAATTTGTCCACCAACTTTCGGTTGGCCGCCCCACGGACGATGATCTATCCCACAACCTTCAGCCTGATTGAAACTCGCAGCTATGCTTCAATCAGCCTGAAGGTTGTGGGATGTGATGGCAACCCGGGCGCACCGAGAGGAGCAAACCCCATGTCGCAGAAAACGTTTGACAACGAACCCCTGGCGCTACCGACCACGCCGGTCGCGAAGCAAACCCACCGGCTGATCACCGAGGCCCTCGACAAGCCGGTGTACCACCACAGCGTTCGCGGGTTCCTCTTCGGCCGCGCCCTCGCCGCCACCCAGGGTTTGCGGCCTGGTGCGGACTACGACGAGGAGCTCGTGTACCTCATCTGCGCGCTGCACGATATCGGCCTGGCCGAACGCGCCAACGGCACACGGCGATTCGAGATGGACGGCGCGGATTTCGCGGCCGAATTCCTCGAAGCGCAGGGCATTCGCGATGAGCGCGTCGACATCGTCTGGGATGCCATCGCCGCACACACAACCGGGCTCAGCGACTCCCCGGTGTACCGCCGACGGCGACCCGCCGCCATCTGGATCGCGGTCACCGGTATCGGACTCGACGTCGGCGGCGGACCCGCGGACCTGCCTGCGGGATTCGCGGACCTGGTCCACGCCCGCTATCCGCGACTCGGCGGCACACGGGCTCTCACCGACATCATCGAACGTCAAGCCGTCGCGGACCCGCGCAAAGCACCACCGGGCTCGCTGCCGGGCGAGATCCTGCGGCTGCGTCATCCGCAGTTGGTGCCCTACACATGGGACATGATTCTCGACGCGAGTGGCTGGCAGGACTGACTCGGCTACCGGGTCGGCGCTGCCGGCGGCGTACTACACCTGCCGCTGTTCGGCGAACGACCGACGCGATTCCTCGTGCAGGATCGTGAGCAGTTCCTCTTCCAGCGCGACGAATTCGGGGGCGGTGATCGTGGACAATTCGCGCGGTCGAGGCAGGTCGATGCGCAGTTCGTGGCGCACCGTGGCCGGGCGGGCCGACAGTACGATCACGCGGTCCGACAAATACACCGCCTCACGGACATCGTGGGTGATCATCAGGACCATCCAGCGGTAGCGCTGCCAGACCTGTTGTAACCACGACTGCATCTCGGTGCGGGTCAGCGAGTCGAGCGCGCCGAAGGGTTCGTCTAGCAGCAGCAGTTCACGCTCTTGGACCACGGTCCGCAGTAGTGCGGCCCGCTGGCGCATCCCACCCGATAGTTGGGACGGGCGGGCGTCCTCGAAACCGGACAGGCCGAATATCGGGAACAGCTCCCGGGCACGGCGACGAGCCTCCGTTTTCGGGACACCCTGAACGCGCAAGCCGAGGATGGTGTTGTCCAGGATGGTTCGCCAGGGGAACAGCAGGTCCTTCTGCGGCATGTAGGCGCAATGCGATGCGATGTCCTCGCCGTCGGCCGCGCGAAAGCCGACGCTGCCGGAGTCGGGGGATTCGAGTCCGGCCAGCATGTTGAACACGGTGCTCTTGCCGCAACCACTCGGCCCGATGACGGTGACGAACTCGCCCGATCGGACGGTGAACGATATCCCGCCCAGCACCTCGAGGTCCGGGCTGCGCCGACCGGGCTGTGGAAACGACTTGGTGAGATGGTCGACGACGATTCGATCACCCGCGGCGTCAGTCACGTCGGCTCCTGTTCTGCGCACGTGACCACGGCGCCACGAGGCGTTCGATGGCGAACGTCGACAGGTAGAGCGCGATGCTCAGCACGGCCGCGACCAGCACCGCCGCCAAGACCAGGTCGGTGCGGAACGAATTCTTCTGCAGGTTCATGTAGATCCCGAGACCGACGCTCGCCCCGACGTATTCGGCGAACACCGCGCCCACCACCGCGTAGGTGATGCCGATCCGCAGTGCCGTGAAGAATCGCGGCAACGCGGACGGCAGTCGCACATAACGGAACACCTGCAGTCGGGAGGCGCCCATGCTCCGTAGCAGTGCGCCCGCGTCGCGGTCGGCCGCGGCGAATCCCTCGATCAGGCCGATGGCCATCGGGAAGAAGGTGACCAGCGCGACCACCAAGATCTTCGGCAGTAGTCCGAACCCGAACCAGATGATCATCAACGGTGCGATCGCGACGACCGGCACGGTCTGCGACGCGACGAACAACGGCACCAACGCGCGCCGCAGCCACGGCGAGAAGTCCACGACCACCGCCAGCACCCACGCCAGACTCAGCGACACCGCGAACCCGATCAGAGTCACCTGCAAAGTGGCGGCCGCATGGGAACCGATCTCGTCGCGGTGCGCCCAACCCTGCTGGACGACCCGCAGCGGCGAGGGCAGCACCTGCGGACGGACACCACTGCTCGTGACGTAGACCTGCCAGATCGCGATGAGCGCCGCCACCGTGACGAACGACGGCACCGCCCACCGAAGCCCTGCCCAGCGAGCCGTCCCGCCGTCGTCGCCGAACGGAGTCGACGGCGACGCGGCTACGGACAGCTCACGGGTTGGCGAGGTACTCATCGGTGAAATACGTCGACCAATCGGGTTCGGTGGTCAGCGGCTTTCCATCCGGGCCGGTCAGCAGACCGCCCCGGTACAGGAAGCTGGAATTGGCCGACCACTGCTGCACCGTCTGGGTGCCCACCTTGCCCTCGGCGTCCTTCATGAACTGCTCGGCCAGCATGCGCTGGCTCTCGAACACCAGCGACTCGTCGTTGAACGCGCCCGGATTGGCGTCGATGAGATCCTGGGCCGCCGCGTCCGGATCGTCCGCGGCGAACTGGTAGCCGCGTTGCAGCGCCTGCACGAATTTCGCGGCGCGGTCCGGGTTCTCGGCCAGCCAGCCCTCGTTGCCGTCGATCACGATCGCGTAGGCGTCCGGGAAGCCGAAATCGGTGTACCGGAAGTACCGCATCGGGGTGCCGTGGTGCTCGGCCTCGATCCCTTCCCAGGCCAGATACGAGACGGTGAAGTCCGCCTTGCCGGAGTAGACCGCTTCATAAGCCGACGAACCCAGCACCACCGAGGTGAAATCGCCGGTGCCACCGTCGTTGCGGATGACCTGCTGTAGGGCTTCGCGCTCGCCCGGGTCGCCGAAACCGGCGTAGGTCTTGCCGTCGAGGTCCTTGGGGCTCGCGAGGTCGGCGCGATCGGCGCGCACCCCGATGCCCGTCGCCCAGTGCTGTAGTGGGGCGAGCACGGACTTGACCCGCGCACCCGACGCGCGGGCGAAGGTCGACGAATTGTGGGTACTGATCCCGAATTCCGCGTTTCCGGCATCGATCAACGTGTCGACCGAGGTGTTGTTGTACGGCAGGACCTGCACATCCAGGCCGGCGTCGGCGAAGTAGCCGCGCTGCAACGCCACGTAGAGCCCTACATGGTTGGTATTCGGCGTCCAGTCCAGCGCGAACCGGATGGTGTGATCCGAGGCGCCGCCCGCACCGCAGGCGGTGACCAGTGACAGGGTGGCGACGGTGGTCGCCAGGACCGCGAGTGCGCGGCGCAGACGCCCGTTCATGCGGCGGGCCAGGGCTGCGGATGCAGGGCGGTGTCCCAGAACATCAACTCGTAGCGCACGGCGAGGACGAAAGCCTTCTCCATCGCCGCCCGCTCCTGCTCGCTCGCCGATTCGGCCGCGGCGTCGACCAGCGATCGAGCCGTGGCCGCGGACTGCTGGAACTCCGCCGCGCCGTAGGTGGTGACCCACTGGGCGTACGGGTGCGCGGAGTCGGCGGCGATCACCTTCGCGGCGCTCACGGCCAGTTCGCGCCCCACTTCGGCGTAGATCCAGAAACAGGGCAGCGCGGCCGCCGCGGCGACGGCATAGGACTCGGTCGCGGCCGCGGCGATCAGGTAGGAGACATAGGCCAAGCAGGTCTGCGAATGCTCCGGCTCGCCCTGGCGCGGGGGCAGCGCGCCACCGGTGAGCAGCTGCTCGTGCATGGCGGACTCGACGGCGGCGGCGTTCGCGGAGGAGCTCGCCCAGAAGGCCGCGGTCTGCGGGTCGGGCGACTTGGCGGCGAGTATCGCCAGCGCCTTCGAATACCCGGTGAGATACAGCGAATCCTGCTCGATATAGGTGCGGAACACCTCGAGCGGCAACGTGCCCTCGCCGAGGTGTCGGAGGAATTCCAGCTCGTCGATCGCACTCCGCAGGACCTTGGTCCGGTCCCAGAGGTGATCGGTGAACAAATCTGTATTCGTGGTGTGGGCGTGCAACACCGTGACATCCCTTCGTCAGCATTACCTGAACAGGTTCATCGGGTCTGTTCTCAGCCTCGCGGTCGCGAGACACCCCGTGTCAGAACTCGACCGACACTAGCAGCGACCGCCGACACGCGGGCAACGCCCGGTTCCGCGTGTAGCCCCGGTCACGGTGGTAGCTGTTCGGCGCACGCGCGGGATCAGGCGGTCCCCAGGACGCTTTCGGGTGCCGGGGCGAAGGTCGATCCGATATGACGGATGAGGTCGTCGGGGGAGGCGGGGGAGGCGGCGTAGCCGAGGTATCCGTCGGGGCGGACGACGTAGGCCGCACCGGCCGCGCAGCGATACCGCCGGGCGAAGTCGCCGTCACTGTCGCGGATGACGGGCAGGGTCGTCGGGCCGACGGTGGCCGCCGGGCTCGCGATCAGGTACGTGTCGAGGTGGTCGTCGGTGAGTTTCCTCAGCAGGTCGACGTGGCGTTCCAGCTCGGCGAGATTGGCGGTGTCGCCGGCGTTGTCGACGTAGCGGAGCAGCGTGTGGCCGGGGCCCGCGAGCAGGGTGAACAGGCGGAAAGCAGATGTCACGCCGTCTCGGGTCAGCCCGGTCGCGTCCGGAGCGCGACTGCCCGCGGTGGGTGACGGTGCGCCGGTGGGGGATTCGGTGACGATGGGACTGTCGCGATAGTCGATCAGCAGCTGCGCCTCGCGGAGCACGACGCGTTCGGGGTCCGATTCGTCCACGCCGATCCCGTCGCGAGCGTTGCGGACAGTGCGACCGACCACCTCCTCGCCGACCGGCCTGCGCTCGGCGTCATAGCTGGCCAGCAAGGACGGCGCGGCCACCTCCGCGACAGCCAGCGCGAGCTTCCACGCGAGGTTGTGGGCGTCCTGGATGCCGGTGTTCATGCCCTGGGCGCCCGTCGGCGGATGGATGTGGGCGGCATCGCCCGCGACGAAAACCCGTCCCCGCCCATAGGAGTCGACGATGCGATGGCTGATTCGGAAGACCGAGGACCAGCGCAGATGGGAGGCGGTCACCGGTTCCGGCGCGAGCCGGTCGAGCACCGCTTGGATGTCGGCCAGTCGCGGGCCGGGCCCGGTGGACAGTCCGTGCTCGACCTTGTCGCCGCCCACGGAGGTGTCGGACTCGAGTTCCGGGGGAACCCGCATCGACACCCGGTAGCGGTGGCGGCCGGGCAGCGGGATGCACACCAGTGCGTCGTCGGTGACACCGTTCGTCTGGTGCATCGACCGGATGTTGTAGCCGTGTGGCTGCGACCAGTCCAGTTCGACGTCGCCGAGCATGTACTGCTCGGCGAAAGCCGCGCCCTCGAACGACAGGCCCAGCGACTTGCGGACGGTGCTGTGCGCACCGTCGCAGCCCACCAGATACCGAGCCCGCACCATGTGCTCGCCTTGCGGACCGGCGAGTACCGCATCGACGCCGTCCTCGTCCTGGGTGAACCCCACAAGCCTGATCCCGCGCTCGACGCGCGTACCCAGCGATTCCAGGTGTTGTCGCAGGATCCGTTCGGTCTCGTACTGGGGGAGTCCGATGAAGCCGAAGGGGACCTCGGGTGGCAAAGCCAGATCCATTCGGTCGGCCTCGACGCCGTTGATGTACACGATCTGGCCGCGCAACACAATCCCGGCGTCGAGGACCTCCCGCAGGATGCCCATCGCCTCGAACACCTCCAGTGTGCGGGGCTGGATGCCCACCGCTTTCGCGTACTGCGGCGGATCGGATCGCGCGTCGACGATCCGGCACCGCGCACCGTGTCGGACCACCTCCACGGCGGCCGCCGAACCCACCGGACCCGCGCCGACGATCAGAACATCGGTATCGAACATGCGACATCACCTCGTGCTGGAAGCCCCCGCCTCATGTTGTCCGCTGATCGTACGCCTGGCACCGACCCGAGGGATCCCCCGAACCAACGGGTCGCGGCCGGGACTTCATCGCACCTGTTCGCGGTACGACACACGTCGCGTCGGCACCCATCGGCGCACCGGACCTCTACCCTGTGTGCGGTGGCGACGACCCCGCGTGTTGTTCCCCCTCCCCGTGGCACGAGCGAGCCGAGCCACCCCGGTGAACAGGTGGTCGATGGTGCACCGCCGCCTCGACACATGACCGCGGCACAGTTCCGCGAGCACGGTCGTGCCGTGGTGGACTGGGTGGCGGACTACTGGGAGCGGGTCGAGTCGTTGCCGGTGCTGTCGACGGTGGCCCCCGGTGAGGTGCGCGCACTACTGCCGCAGTGTCCGCCCGACGTCGGCGAGCCCTTCGACGCGCTGCTCGATGACATGGATCGCATCATCGTCCCCGGCTTGACGCATTGGCAGCATCCCGGCTTCTTCGCCTATTACCCGACGGGTGCATCGGGGCCTGCCGCGCTGGCCGATCTGCTGATCTCCGGGTTGGGAGTGCAGGGGATGCTGTGGCAGAGTGCCCCGGCCTGCACCGAACTGGAGCAGCATGTCCTCGACTGGCTCGCCGGGTTGATCGGCCTGCCCGAACGTTTCACTTTCGCGGGCAGCGGCGGCGGTGTGGTGCAGGACGGAGCCTCGAGCGCGATGCTCGTCACGCTGCTCGCGGCGCTGCACCGGGCCTCAGAGGGGCGGGTCGTACGTGACGGTATCGACCGTGGGCGCTACGCCGTCTACACCTCGACCGAGGCCAACTGCGGTTTCGAGAAGGTCGCGCGGATCACGGGTCTTGGCTCCTCGGCCGTGCGTTTCATCGAGACCCGCGCCGACCTGTCGATGGATCCGGAGGCGCTGCGGACGGCGATGGAACAGGATGTGGCTCGTGGCCGGACCCCTGTTCTGGTGATGGCGACAGTGGGCACGACGTCGACCGGCGCGGTCGACCCGGTCCAGTTCATCGGCCCGGTGTGCCGCGAATACGGTGCCTGGCTGCACGTGGACGCCGCATACGCGGGCGTCGCGGCGATATGTCCTGAGCTGCGGTGGATCAACGCGGGCGTGGCGGAGTTCGCCGATTCCTACGCGACCAACCCGCACAAATGGCTGCTCACCGCGTTGGACTTCGATGCCTGCTATGTCGCCGATCGGGGCGCGCTGACCGGCGCGTTGTCGGTGCTGCCGGAATACCTGCGCAACAGCGCGAGCGAATCCGGTGCTGTGGTGGACTACCGGGATTGGCAGGTGCCGGTGGGACGTCGGTTCCGGGCGCTGAAGCTGTGGGCGGTGATCCGCTGGTACGGCGCGGCCGGGCTGCGCGAACATATCCGCCACAGCGTGGGTCTGGCCCAGCAGTTCGCCTCGTGGGTGGGTGCGGACGATCGTTTCGACGTGCTGGTCCCGCATCCGCTGTCGCTGATCTGTTTTCGGTTGCGCGGGGGAGACGAGGTCAACCGGGCACTGATGGACGCGGTCAACGCGACGGGCCGAGTCTTTCTGTCCCACACCGTGGTCCGCGGCGCATTCGCGCTCCGGTTGGCTGTCGGGGGCACCGCCACCCGTCATGAGCATGTGGCCACCGCGTGGGCGCTGGTGAGCGAGTGGGCGGATGTCGTCGCCGCGCCGCACTGACTCCTGCGTGATGTCGGCCCGACGTGATGCGGTGCGAGCCGCCGCCGAACCAGGGCTCGGCGGCGGCTCGCACCTGTCGTGGAGAATCAGTACACAGTGAACGTGCCCGTGAGTGCCGCCTCGGTCACGCCGGGGCAGGCCTGTTCGGTGGTCACCGTGTTGTCGTCCGACGCGGTATGCCCGGCGTAGGTGCCGGAGTCGATGCTGATCGGGAAGGTGGCCGGACCGGACCCCTTGGCCTTGCTCTGATTGCCCGCGGACTTGCTGCTGATTGCGCTGGTGCTGCCATCGGACCACGTGATGGTGCCCGTGCCCTGATGAACGTTGACCTTGCCGTCGCAGGAGGCGACCTCGGTGCCCGCTTCATCCATCCTGACGGGGTAGGGCTCACCGCTGTCGACCGCGGACCCCACACAGTCGGTGAATTCGGTGGTAGCGGTCCATTCGACCTTCGTCGGCATCTCGCCCAATCCGGTACCGGCCCAGGCGACGGTGCCGTTTTCGGTGCAGGTGATGATCGGGTCCGCAGTTCGGTTACCGGGCGGTGCGGCAATGCCCGGCGCGGCGAACGGGATGATCCCGAACGACGCGCTCGCGAGAACAACGGCACCGGCTAGACGATATCGAGTGAACATTCGTCTCCTTGGTCGTTCCTGCTCGGCTGGATGTCCGCATCAGAGATTAATGGACCGTGGACGTATCAGGCGGTCATCGCATGGACGGCCTTCTTCAGCGCGCCGGGTCGGGTAGGTGAAGTCGGCGCCTTCTTCCGCAATTCGATCATCCGGGCACCGATTTCCTGAAGGCGCTTGCGCCCCAGCTCCTCTCGAACCTTCGGGAACCATTCGTCCTCTTCTTCGTCGATGTGATGGTCGACGTTCTCGATCAGCACGGTGGCCTTGGCGGTGAACCGCTCGTCGTCGGGCTTCATCGCCGCCAGTTCCATCACCAGCACGTCGGCGACGTGGTGTTCTTCGTACGATTCGAGAATGTCGTCCTCGAGCTCGGGAAGCAATTCGCGAACCTCTGGATACATGCACTCGTTCTCGAGATAGGTGTGCACGGTCAGCGCTTCGATGATCTTCTTCACGAGGCGTCCCTTGGTGGCGTGCGCGTCGTGCCCGGCCTTTTCGAAGTCTCGGAACAGTTTTCGGATCGCCTTGTGATCCTCACGCAGAAGAACAATCGCATCAGTGGACATCGATACTCCCTCGAAGTGTCAGAACTGTGGCTGCTGGTCGTTATTTTTCGCATACCCCGCCCGACATCACTCAATCGGATGAGCCGGCTCGTTGATCCGGATTGGCCCGGCCCGGACCGGGTAGGCACCGCCTGTGCGGCTGTGTCGATATCGAGCGTTCTCCGACGACAAGTAGAGGTAGCGATGAAGGCAGTCACGTGGCAAGGCAAACGTAAAGTCGCTGTGGACACGGTGCCCGATCCCCGGATCGAGGCCGCCACCGACGCTGTCATCCGGGTCACTTCGACCGCGATCTGCGGCTCGGATCTGCATCTGTACGAGGTACTGGGCGCCTACATGAGCGAAGGCGACATACTCGGACACGAGCCGATCGGCATCGTCGAGGAAGTCGGGTCGGCGATCACCGACCTCGCCGTCGGCGATCGCATCGTGGTTCCGTTCCAGATCAGCTGTGGTCACTGCTATATGTGCGACCTCGGCCTGATGACCCAGTGTGAGACAACGCAGGTGCGTGAACAGGGCAGCGGTGCGGCGCTGTTCGGCTACTCCAAACTCTACGGCCAGGTCGCGGGCGGTCAGGCGGAGTATCTGCGAGTACCGCACGCCGACTTCACCCACATCAAAGTCCCCCCTGGCCCGGACGACACCCGATTCCTCTACCTGTCCGACGTGCTGCCCACCGCTTGGCAAGCCGTCGAATACGCGCAGGTGCCCGAGGGCGGCTCACTCACCGTGCTGGGTCTGGGCCCGATCGGCGACATGGCCTGCCGGGTCGCGGCGCAGCGCGACCTGAAGATCTTCGGGGTCGATCGAGTACCCGAACGGCTCGCCCGCGCGGCGCGATTCGGGGTCGAGACCATCGACTTGGACGCCGCGGGCGGCAAGGTCGCCGACATCATCCGCGACGCCACCCAGGGACGCGGCACCGATGCGGTGATCGACGCGGTCGGAATGGAAGCCCACGGCTCCCCGGTAGCCGCCACCGCGCAATGGTCGGCCACGCTCCTCCCGGACGCGGTGGCGGAAAAGCTCATGAACACCGTCGGCGTGGATCGCTTGGCTGCCTTCCAGTCGGCGATCGATATCGTCCGACGGGGCGGCACGATATCCCTGGTCGGTGTCTATGGCGGCATGCTCGACCCACTCCCGATGCGAGTCCTGTTCGACAAGCAGATCCAGCTCCGCATGGGTCAGGCCAATGTCAAGCGATGGGCCGACGACATCATGCCGCTGCTGGTCGACGACGACCCGCTCGGCGTGGAAACCTTTGCCACCCATCGCCTCCCGCTCGCCGCCGCGCCCGAGGCGTACGAGATGTTCCAGCACAAGACCGACGGGGCCGTCAAAATAGTCCTCGACCCCACCGCTCAGCCGGATCGACCGGAGCAGATGTCGGCGAAGGGATGACCACCGTTCACGTCACCCTGGGGTCGACCTACCCGCCGCCCGTGGTGAGGTGGCCGGTGGATGCGCGATCGACTGAGTCGGCCGCGCCGACTCGGTCGGGGTCGGGCGCAGAGTCGTCGACGGAGCTGTGGTCGTCGACGGAGCTGTGGTCGTCGTGGACGGCGTCGATGGGGTCGTCCGTGCCGCGGGCGTTGTGGACACCTCCGGTGACGTGTATGTGGTGGTCGGACTCGCCGGAGGTAATGTTCGTGTCGGCCAGGTCGGACCGGCTTCGGGCGGCGCTGTACTCGGAGGTTTGTCGGGTGGGTGCGCCCGAGAACGTCTCCGTGTTGTTCACCCGCATCGGCGGGCTCGAATCCGCCCGCACCATGATCGTTATCCCGATCGCCGTGGTCATCACAGCTGCCGCGACGCCCGCTCGCGACAGCTGTCGTCGGAACCGAGCGGGCGATGTGGCCGCGGCGGGCCGGCCGTGCCGCGGCGGGATCGGGGTTCGAGGTTCGGTATCGCTGACCGGCTCCGCCGCCGGGTCGTCGCTGTTGTCGACGGGTTGCATTCAACTCCTGCTTTCTCCTCGGAAGTCGCCGACCGCTGGGAACCGGTGGCGATACTCCGGACGGCACAGACTGTGAAAGAAGTGACCAGCCCGCCTTCCGTCCGTCGAAAGAAGACCGAGGGTCGAACATCGAATCCGGTAGGCGTCGTGATTCCCTTTTTCAGGGTCTCGAGTAGGGGTCCACATCGCGCAGCCGTTGCCGGTGGATTCGTTGCAGTTCGCCCGCACGGGTGAGAAAGTCCGCGATTATTTCGAGTTCGGAGGTGTCGTAATAGCTCAGCAACATCTTGTAGCTCTCGACGATCATGGGCACGACGAGTTCCTGTATACGATGGGCCGCGAGTTCGGTGGCCACCACAATCACGCGACGACGATCGGTCGGGTGCAGGGTGCGGGCTATATAGCCTTGTTTCTCCAGTCGGTTGAGCATGATCGTGACGCCCGCGGCGGTGAGGCCGAGCTTTTCGGCCAGCCTTCCCGGTGTCGTGGACTTCTCGTCCTCGAGCAGCACTATCTCCAGCGCGCGCCGATCGGTCTCGTTCACGCCGAGCACTCTGATCAATTCGCGGATCAGATCTTCGACGGTTCCGTGATAGAACTCCAGCGCCCTTTTGAGCTCGACCGAGATCCGGGCGGGTTCGCTTGTTGTCGGGCACACGGGCTTTCCCATCGATCACTTGAAACAGACAACCGCTCGGCAGAACTCACCCGTCGGGGCGTGCTCGGTGGCCGAGTGCCGGATTCTGTTCGGGGCAATCGGGGCAATCGGGGCAATCGGGGCAATCGGGGGGATCGGTGGACTCGATGGGGATCGAGTGCGGCGGCCGGGAAATCGCGAGTGCGTGCCATTGTTTCCCTGCGTGCAGGAGGGATCGCCGCCGGGCGTTCGAAGCGGGCATCTTGGCTCCTGTCATTCGATTGGTCGTCGGCCCGAACCGCGGCTGACGAACATCACGAAAGCGGCACCGCACCGGCCGTCGAAGCGGCCGTGGCTGTGTCGGACATGCACTGTACGACACGGCGGCCGGGCGATACTGCGCATCGGAGTATTCGGTCGACGCGGCTGCCCGATGCCAAACCTCAAGCAGGGCAACCACTATCGGCAACAACGCCTGCCCGGACCAGCTGAGGTGAGTCTGGGCCGGGTTGCTCGGACAACCCGGCCCAGGCTGTTCACCACGGGCTGTTCACCGCAGGGCGTCGGCCATCACGCCGTGGCCCTGTACGGGCTCAGGTGACAGAAGTGGTGGTGAGGGTCGGGGACGGGTTGGGGTAACACGAGGTCGCGACATTGCCGACAAATGAGACATTGGTCGTCATGGTCATGCCGGGACTGGTGTAGCTGGTCCCCGCGTACTTGCTGGTGATCGACGTTCCGGCAGCGCCGGCGGTGACGTTGATGGTCACCGCGGGCGGGGTGAAGCTGGTACCGCCTGCGATCGGGCCCGGCACGGTCAGGACGACATTCCCGCCCGAGGTGGCGACGGTGCCTGCCACGGTGCCACCGGAGGCGGTAGCCGAGACCACTGTCGAATTCGCGGGAGTCGGAATGGTCATCTTCAGGTTGCTGATGTTGTTCACGGTGAAGCCGGAAGCCGAACTGGGAACCGACGAGGCGCCCGGTGTGATGGTGATGGCCACCGCGGAACCCGACGCCGCCGAGCTCGGCGCGGTGCCGGTCACCGAGGTGTTCATGTTCGAGGTTTGGCTGATACCGAAGACGGTGCCCCGGCAGTTCCAGTTGACGCTGACGGGCGCAGCATTCACCGGTGCGGCCAAACAAAAGACAGTAGCGACGGCAACCGGAGCAAGAAGGCCGGCGCGAAACAGGGACGATGTCGATCTCATGGCGATCTCCAGGAAATGTCGAGCAGCGGTACGACGGGATGTCCAACCGCAAAAAGGGTGTTCAAAAAATATAACCCGCCCCCATCTTTCTGTGGTCGAAATCGCTGATCCGAGTATGTCGTGAATATCATTATCTGTAATTAGATATTTACTCCGAATAGTTAATTGCAGAAAAGCTTTCGATATCGGTCGATCGGTCGCGCGGCGATTGTGCACGGTGCCGGTGACAGGTCTGCTCGGTCGGGGCACGACCGCGATCGGCGGCTGCCCGTGGGTGTGCGCGCACATCCGCTCACCTCGCCGGACCGGGCGCGCTCTACGATCGACATCGATGACTGACAGTCGAGTGGACGGGCGCACGCTGCGGTATCGGGATCGCCGACCCGAATTGCTGGCCGCGGTCACGGAGTACGTGCTCGATCACGGTATCGACGATGTGTCCCTGCGGCCTGTTGCCGCAGCACTCGGGGTATCGCACGCGACACTGCTGCGTCACTTCAAGTCGAAAAACGAGCTGCTGTTGCATGTCGGAGAAAAGATCCGTGGCGACTTCGTCACCTCCTGGCAGCACGACGAGCACTTCAACACCGCGACGTCGGCTGCCGAACTGGTGCGCATGGTGTGGACGAGGTTGTGTGAGCCCAAGGAACAGCGCCAGTTCATTCTGCTGTTCCAGCTGGTAGGTCGTGTGGCACGCGTTCCCACCGATGCGCAAGCGTTGGCGCCGTCGATCGTCGACGACTGGCTGATCCCGATCGAGGAACGCTTGTGTGCCGATGGTTGGCCTTCGAGTGAGGCGCGCAGCATCGCCACCCTCGTCTTGGGGCAGATCCGCGGACTGCAGTTGGACCTGCTCCTGACCGGAGATCGCGCTCGTATCGACGCGGCGTTCGATACGGCGATCGCGATGATGCATCAACCTCGGCGGGCCTGACGTAGTCGGCCCGATCGCACGTCGGAGATCGGCACAAATGCCGTACCAATCGGTTTGCCTAACCGATTGGTACGGCTATGATCGCGCGGTATGCGGATCGACGAATACCGGAGCTTCGACGCTCTGGGACTAGCTCACCTTGTCAAAGCTGGTGAGGTGACGGCCGACGAACTACTCGACGTCGCTCGGCGCCAGGCCGAAACGGCGAACGGCCGCCTCAACGCGATCATCCGATTCATGGACGCCGAGGCGGATCGTCGCGTCACCCAGGAACTGACCGGTCCTTTCGCGGGCGTGCCTTTTCTGATCAAAGACATCGCGCAGGACTACGCGGGCCTACCCACCAGCAACGGGTCTCGCTCGTTGGCGCGGATCCCGGCCCGCGAGCATTCGACGGTGGTGCGGAGATGGATCGATGCGGGCCTCGTCATCTTCGGCAAGACCAACACCCCCGAATTCGGCGCCAAAGGGGTCACCGAGCCCGAGCTGTTCGGACCCGCCCGCAACCCCTGGAATCTCCATCGGACGCCTGGCGGCTCGTCCGGGGGTTCGGCCGCGGCGGTGGCCGCCGGAATCGTGCCCGTGGCCGGAGCCAACGACGGCGGCGGTTCCATTCGCATCCCCGCCGCCTGTTGCGGACTCGTCGGCCTCAAGCCGGGGCGAGGACTGCTTCCCTCTGGGCCCGAGGTCGGCGAAGCCATGCACGGGGCTGCGGTCCAGGGTGTGGTGTCCCGCTCGGTGCGTGACACGG
This sequence comes from Nocardia sp. NPDC058633, assembly GCF_042717045.1. Taxonomy (NCBI): domain Bacteria; kingdom Bacillati; phylum Actinomycetota; class Actinomycetes; order Mycobacteriales; family Nocardiaceae; genus Nocardia; species Nocardia sp. NPDC058633. Next base: position 267,533 of record NZ_JBHXRA010000009.1, on the reverse strand, counting down.
CCGCGATGCTCGATGTCCTCAAAGGCGGCGAACTCAGTGGTCCCTATCTTCCCGCCGTTCCGGCAGAGACATTCCTCTCGCAGGTCGGCGCCGACCCGGGGCGACTGAGAATCGGAGTCGGTGTTTCCTCGGCCATCAACTCCTCGCCTCATCCGGAGGCACGAGCGGCCGTCGACGCTACGGTCGAGGCGCTCACCGACTTACAGCACACCGTCGAGATCCTCGACGATCCACCGGTCGACGACCGAGCGTTGGCCCAGGACTTCCTGTCGACCTGGTTCACCTATTTGGCGTGGGAAGTCGCCGACGCCAAGCGCCGATCCGGTTGTGGCGAAGAAGGGTTCGAATTCGACACCCGCCTGATGGCCGCGCTGGGACGGGCCCACAGCAGCGTGGATTATGTCGATGCCGTCATGCGTCGCCATGATCACGCGCGGCGGCTGTCGACCTACTTCGACAGCTATGACCTGCTGTTGACACCGACGCTGGCAGACCTCCCGCCCCGAATCGGCTCGTTCGACACACAGCGGTCACTGCGCCTGGCCGGCGAGTTGCTTCTGAAGACGGGGACCGCGGGCTTGCTGCGGCATTCCGCACTGACCGATCAGCTCGTGCACAGCAACCTGAGTTGGATCCCGTACACGCAGTTGGCCAACGTGACGGGACGCCCAGCTCTGTCGCTGCCACTGCATTGGACCGCCGACAACATTCCGATGGGTGTGCAATTCACCGCGCAACTGGGCGGCGAAGCGATGCTGCTGCGCTTGGCGGCGCAACTCGAAGAGGCTGTGCCGTGGGCCAACCGACGCCCGCCCGAAATTCAGCAGTGCTGACCCAGGCGCATCCGCCGCGCCACCACCGAACACACGCCAACTCCATCGTTGGGCAACCGGATCCCCGAATCCGTCGTACGGGCCAGGCCCGGCGGCTCGACGAAAATATCCGTAACCGACTGCGGCGGTGACGGATGCCGTCGCGGCGAACCGACGAGACGGGGACGGATATCGCCATACCGGCGAGCCACCGGGCGACCGTGTCGGTGGCTGCCGCTACGCTCGGCATCACCGCAGCGTCCATTGCAGGGGGAACACATGACCGATTCACGCGCGACCACGTCCGGCAGTGCGCCGGAGCCTGCCGACCGGGCCGCCACCGATGCGACGACGTACACCGGGTCGCTGTTCAGTGCCGAACGACACGGAGACGACACGATAACGGCCCCGAATCCGGTCGTCGGCAACCAGTTTCCGACCTTCCTGGCCCCCGCCCATCCCGCCGTCTCCGACTGAGTGGGAGAGGGCCGGGCGTCCTGACAGCCCCCGCTCGATCTACCTACCCGGCACCGCGGGACCACGACAGGCGACCGGGCCCGCGGACAGGGGCGCTATTCCCGCGCGGGCATGAGTGTCGGTGTCATCGGATAGCATCCTCGGTACTACCTTTCGGTCCAGCAACCGGCCGTCGGAGTCAGTTTGCGCAATGGGCGCCTGTGATCGGAGGCTTTCGTGCACACCGTGGGTTTTGTGCTGTCCAGGTTGAGAGGGGCAGGTCTGGTGTGGGGCGAGCAGGCTTCTCTCGGCCGTGCCGACGGTGGTCGTGGTGCGCAGTGACGCGTTGAACGCCGAGCCCTTCGCCGTCGGGGCCGGTCCCGGTTCGCGACGCCAACTCCACATCCTGCTGGTCGAGGACGATCCCGGCGACGCCCTGCTGGTGGAGGAGATGGTCGCCGATCTGTCCCCGCAGCCGCGCCTGGATTGGGTGCGCACGCTGGCCGAGGCCGGCGCGCGCTTGCGCGCCGACGTCCCCGATTGTGTCCTGCTCGATCTGCATCTCCCCGACGCGCACGGGCTCGAGGCCTTGGCCGAGATCCGCGGTCAGAACGAGCAGGTCGCGGTCGTGGTGATGACCGGCCTCGACCAAGAGCGCACCGGGCTGTCCGCGCTGGCCTCCGGTGCGCAGGACTACCTGGTCAAGGGTCGGGTCGACCCGGAATTGTTCGGGCGCGCAGTGCGTTACGCGATCCAGCGCAAGCAGGCCGAGCGCACCAGCGCGGCGCTGCAAGCCAGCCAGATGCGCGCGCAGGAGAACTCCCGACTCGAACGCGGACTGCTGCCCACGCCCCTGTTGGGCGCCGACAGTGTGGTCGAGGTGGTGTCGCGATATCGACCCGGTCGCGACCACTCATTGCTCGGTGGCGACTTCTACGACGTGGTGCAGGACTCGACCGGCATCGTGCACGCCATCATCGGTGATGTCTCCGGCCATGGTCCCGATGCCGCGGCGACCGGAGTCGCCCTGCGGCTGGCGTGGCGCACGCTGGTGCTCAGCGGCGTCACCGGTGCCAGGCAGCTGAATCTGCTCGAGGAAGTACTGCTCGCCGAACGCGCCGACCAGCAAACCTTCGCCACCGCGACCAGCTTGGTACTCGACCCGGCGACACGACTGGTGGCGGTACGCCGCGCAGGTCACCCCGGCATGCTTCGGTGCACCGGAACCGGACCGAGCTGGGTAGAGGTACCGGGCGGGCCTGCCCTCGGCTTCGTCCCGGGCCACGCGCAATGGCCCGCGCACGACGTGCCCCTGGCAGACGACGCGGGATTGATGCTGTTCACCGATGGTCTGTTCGAAGGGCGCGTCGGCGACGGGAGCGCCCGACTCGGCGAAGACGGACTGTTCGAACTGGCACAGACACTGCCCGCCGAACAGCCCGAGGACTTCGTCGATGCGCTGATCGGGCAGGTCGCGGAACTTTCCTTGGCGGCAGGCGGTTTGGACGACGACGTGGCCATCCTGTACTTGCGATGGTCCGATGCGATGAGGCGGACGAAGTGACGACCAGAACACCGGTCCGGTCGGGGTTGATCGGCAAGATGACAGCACAGGGCTGGTTCCAGCTCGTGTTCGCGCTGATGATCCTGGTGGTGATCGTCGGCGCCGCCGCGGGCGCCCAGGTCATCTCCCACACCAGCCGGGTCACCGATCGGCTGCTCACGCAAACCCTGCCCGCTGCTACCGAAGCCCATCGTTTCCAGGCTGCGCTGCTGAATCAGGAGACCGGTATTCGCGGCTACGCCATCACCGGCGACTCGCAGTTCCTCGAGCCCTACGACCGCGGGCGGCAGGAGCAGACGCGCGCCGTGGAGCGCCTGCGAGAGCTGCTCGCCGACCATCCGGCGTTGCTCGCCGACCTCGCCGCGGTCGAACTCGCGGCCCAGCGGTGGCAGGCCGACGTCGCCAACCCGACGACCGGGGCGGTGACCTCGCGTGCGGGCACCAGTGTCGATGCGGCCTCCGGGGCGGTCCGCAGAAAATCGCTCTTCGACGATGTGCGCGAGAGTTTCGCGGTGCAGAACGACCATCTCGCCGCGGTTGTCGACCGCGACACCGATGAGCTGGCCCGGGCCCACACCACCCGCAATGTCGTGCTGACCGGCATCGTGGCGGTCTTCCTGCTCTCCGGGGTGCTTCTGACCGTTCTGGTGCGACGACTCGTGGTTCGGCCGTTGCGCTATCTCACCGAGTCGTCGCAGCGGGTGGCAGCGGGCGAGTTCGACGCGCACATCGAGGCGGTCGGTCCCTCCGACATCGCGCTGGTCTGCGAGGCGGTGGAGAACATGCGCCATCACATCGTCGCCGAGCTCGACTCCACGCGCGTCCAGGAGGCGGCCTTGCTGCAGCAGAAGGACGACCTCGACATCCAGGCCGAGGAACTGCGCCGATCCAACACAGAACTTGAGCAGTTCGCCTACGTCGCCTCCCATGACCTGCAGGAGCCGCTGCGCAAGGTGGCTTCGTTCTGCCAGTTGCTCGAAAAGCGCTACGGCGACCAGCTCGACGAGCGCGGCAAGCAGTACATCGATTTCGCTGTCGACGGCGCCAAGCGCATGCAGATCCTCATCAACGACCTGCTCACCTTCTCCCGGGTCGGCCGGATGTCGGAGGGCACCGAGCCGGTCGGCCTCGATCAGACGCTGGACGAGGCCGTGGCGGCCCTGTCGGCGACCATCGAGGAATCCGGGGCCGTGATCGAACGCCCGGAGGCGTTGCCGGAGCTCGTCGGGGAACCGACCCTGTTGACCATGCTGTGGCAGAACCTCATCGGCAACGCGATCAAATTCCGCACCCCAGGGCTGGCGCCGGTGGTTCGGGTGGAGTGCACGCCCAGCGCCGACGACGCCCAGGAATGGCAGTTGTCGGTGTCGGACAACGGGATCGGCGTAGCGGCCGAATTCGCGGAGAAGGTCTTCGTCATCTTCCAACGTCTGCATCCGCGAGATGCCTACGGCGGCACCGGCATCGGACTGGCCGTGTGCAAGAAGATCGTGGAGTTCCACGGCGGCCGGATCTGGCTCGACACCGACTATCGTGACGGTACCCGCCTGTGCTTCACCCTGCGGGCCGCCGCGCCCGCCGTCCCCGCCTTGCCCATCGAGAACGAGGTATCCGCATGACCGATCCCGGCCAGCCGGTCGACATCCTGCTCGTCGAGGACGACCCCGGCGACGAACTGATGACGCGGGAAGCCTTCGAGGACAACAAGATCGGTAACACGCTGCACGTGGTCAGGGACGGGCAGGAGGCGCTGGACTTCATCTACCGCACCGGTGCGTACGCCGACGCTCCACGCCCCGATCTGATTCTGCTGGATCTGAACCTGCCCAAATACGACGGCAGGCAGGTGCTGGAGAAGATCAAGGCCGACCCGGACCTGGCGCACATCCCCGTGGTCGTGCTCACCACCTCGGCGGCCGAGGAAGACATTCTGCGCAGCTACAAACTGCACGCCAACGCCTACGTCACCAAACCGGTGGATCTTGACCAGTTCATCGCCGCGATCAGGCAGATCGACGAGTTCTTCGTCCAGGTCGTGCGGCTCCCGCGAATGCGGGAGCCGCGCCCTCGGACCTAGTGCGCGTTCGGCTCGGCGGCGATCGCCGCCTCCAGGGTGCCGTAGACGGCCAGCAGTTTGTCCAGCCCGGTCAGTTCGATCGGCCGGGCCACCTCACGGGAGGCGACCACCCGCAGCTGGTAGGGCGCTGCCTTGGAGACGACCAGCAAAGCGCTGAGCCCGGCCGAGCCGAGGAAGCCGACCTCGGTCATGTCGACCACGAGCGTCCGGCCGCCCTGCTGTGCCTTTTCCAGCACCGCCTGCAACTGGGGCGCCGAGGCCATGTCCACTTCACCGCGCACGGTGAGGATTTCGAATTCGTCCTGCGCACGTACCTGTACGTCGAGGTCTCGGAAGCTGCCTTCGACAGTCACCGGAGGTCTCCTCGGTCGCGATTCGCCACTTTTCCACCTCTTACCTCTAGCTTCGCCGAGTCGGCGAATCTTGCGAGCGATTCTTGCCCCCGCAATTTACCTCATCCCCTCAGGTCGCAAACTGTTGCGCGGCACCGGGTACCCTGGCTCGAACGTGTCCGCCGGGTCGGGGTGAGAGGGCCTTGTCACGCTCGGGGTCGGTATATCCGTGGACCGCATGGGTACTGCCAGAACGTGGGAGTTCTCGCGGATCCGTTCGACGTCGGGATGAAAAGGGAGGCATCAGGTGACGACGCACCCGTCTCGGCAGGAGAACATGGTGAAACCGTTCGAGGTGGATTTCGCGGCAGATGCCGCGCGGTTGGCCGACGTGCGCCACGCGCTACAGGCGTGGCTCGACGAGGTGCCTGTCGACCCGAACGAGGCATACGACATAGTTCTCGCCGTCGGTGAGGCATGTACCAACGCCGTCGAGCACGGACATCGTGGCGACGGCGGCACGATTCGTCTGTCCGCCGCCCTCACCGAAACCGACGTTCACATCGTCGTGTCCGACGGTGGCCGCTGGGTCGTCCCCGCTCCGGACACCGATCAGGCACGCGGGCGGGGGATGGGCATCATGCGCGCGCTCAGCAGCGAATTCGAGGTCAGCACTTCGGCGGCGGGCACGGTCGTCGTCATGCGGTTCGCCAGGGTGTGAACAAGCTCGGACCGCGTCCGCGTCAGCGGTGACCGATCACCCGCGGAGGGTCTGCCGTGGTGGCCGCCCGTAGGCGCGGCGGTAGGCCGTGGCGAAGCGGCCGGGATGGGTGAAGCCCCAGCGGTAGGCGATCGTGGCGACGGTCTGACCGTCACCCGGCAGCGCGGCGCCGAGCTGCTCGTGTGCTGCGGCCAGGCGCAGCCGCTGCAGGTACTCGAGCGGGGTCGTGTCCAGATGACGGCGGAAGGCCAGCTGTAGCGCGCGCGGGGTGACGAAGGTTGCCGCCGCTACATCGGTGATCGCGATTCTGTCGCCCAGATGCGACTCCATATACGCGATGGCTCGGCGCACGGTGTCGGGATGGGCGTCGTGGCGATCGGTGGCGTCGGGCTCGTGCTCGGCCGTCGTCGGCATGGTGGTCAGCACCGTCGCGGCGAGATAGTCCGACGCCGTCGCGACGGTGAGTGGGCTGTTCGCTGCATCGGGGTCCGAGGCGATCTGCTGCAGGTGAGCGACCACGCGGCGCAGCCGGTGCCCGGCTGTGGTGCTGACCGGCCGGTGCCCGCTCAGACGTACACGCTCTTCGCCGGCGCCGGTGGCGACTCGGTTCAGGATCGCGGGGTCGAACATGGTGGCGTCGAAGCGGCTGGTCCTGATGACACCCGAGTAGGGCAGGTCGTGTGGAGTGAGCATGCCCGTCTGTCCCGGAACGAAGGTATCGGGGCCGAAATCGTGATAGATCTCCTCGATCTGCCCACTATGGATGGTCACCAGACAGACCCGGCCCAGCGGGTCGGCGTCGTAGGCCATGTCGAAGCCCATGTCGAGCTGGTCGAAGTTGATCGGGCCGAGCACCTCTCGGCGGATCCGGGTACGCACCTCGCGTGGGCCGTCATTTCCGATCTGCATGCGGGTGTAGGCACTGTTGAGGAACTCCTCGGTCACGGCCAGATCGCCGCTTTCGAAATCCAGACTCTGCACGACGCACCCTCCTCAGACACGCAATGTTCGGCACTGCCGGAGCAGCGCTCCGGTTTACCGCGCCAGCATGCTACCGGCTGCGGGACCGGCGACGCACCCGCCGTGACGACCTCCGGAGCATCGCGTGTCGCAGGCGCTCCCCGGCCACCGAGACGAAATGCGAAACAAGGGTGATCGCCGATCGGGACCGATAGCGAACAACTGGGCGCCGGGGCCACGACGAGGTACGGCGGTGGCGGGGCCGCATGCTGGAATATGGTGACCAGCTCGATCTTGAGCACACAGGACCGCTGGCAGCGCACTGAACCGTCGGTGCCGAAGAAACGAGTCCTGTTGAACCATCGCCACGACGAAACCCGCCGCTCGCCCGCAGCCGAAGACCCGGCTGCCGATCTCTGCCGTCGTTTGGGTGCCGTCGTGGAATCCGCAGGACAGGTTGTCGTGCTGCGTGCTCGCGGGGAGGTCGACGCCTATACCCTCCCGCGCTGGCGGAACCTGCTCGATTCCGCCGCGGCCGAGACCGCCGTCGGTGGCCATCTCGTCGTCGACCTGGGTCAGGTCATGTTCCTGTCGGTGCGCGCTGTCATGGCCCTCGCCGACCTGGCTCAGCATCTGAGTCGGCACGGCATCGCGACGTACCTCGTCGCCGCCCGCACCGCCCCGACCATCGCGCACGTCCTCGACCTCGCCGGGATGACCGAGTGGCTCTCGATCCACCGGGACCTCACCAGTGCTCTCGCCGCCGCGGACCACCGAATCGACCCCGACGACACCACCGCAGTACCGGAGTCCGACTAGCACGATGCGACCTCGCCGCTGGTGCTGTGGCGCCGGTTCCGCAATGTCGGCAGCACGTTCTCGGTAGTGGGCGCTCGTGAAATCAGAAACCGACGAGTCCCGAAGCGAGATCCTCGGTGCCGAGGATCTGGGTGATCTGTTCGCGGGCGTCGGGGCAGCGCTCGCGAGCGACCGCGTCGATCGCGTCGCGATGGCGGGCGATGGAGACGTTGATCGCGCCGTGGCGCAGCGCCCAGGTGTGGACGGCGCCGTTGAACTTCACCCGGGCCATGGCGCTGCCCTCCTGCCGCCAGTTGTCGACATCGGCACGCATCATCTCGCACAACTGCTCACCGGCGGCTGGATCGATCACCGGCGCATCGGCGGGGGCGGGGTCTGCGCCGGGGCCGCGCGGCTCGGTCGTCGTGGCACAGGCGACGACACCGGCCGACACGAGAGCACCCACCATCGCGACGCGGCCCCATCTGTGGACGCGACGGCGCGTTCTTCTCCTGAACATGGGCTCTCCTTCAGCTGAAAACACAATCTGTCTCACTGTCGAATGCCCGCGTCTTCCGGACTGAATCGGCTGTCGCGCTACGAAACAGGTTGCTGTGACCGCGATTACGGGCAGTGTCCGCGAATTGTGCGATTGCGATGCAGATACGGCGGACGGCGACCGGAATGTGCACGGTGGGGCTTCCTGCACCGCATTATCGAGTCGCTCAGCTGATCGTTTGCATTTCCCCTCGTGGGTAGTCCGATGACGTAAGGACAACACGGGGGATGCGAGGAGTAGAAGAATGAGCACCACCAGTGTAATCGTGACAATTGTGGTCGCGGTCGTGGTCGTCATTGTGCTTGCTGCCGTCATTCGTGCATTGATGCGTAATCGGCGTGAACATCGACGGGTCGAGGCCGCCGGAATCCGGGACCGGGCGGCGGAACAAGAGCTCGAGGTCGGACAGCGAGAGGCGCGGGCGGAGGAGATCGCCGCCCGGAGTCGCGCGGCGCAGGCCGAGGCCGACGCCAAAGCCGCGCATGCCGATCAGCTCGCCCAGCAGGCTCAGGCGCATCACAGTGATGCGGCCGAATCGCGAGCCGACCTGGACAAGGAATGGGAGCGCGCGGAACGGGTCGACCCCGATAGGAAGGCGGGTCAGGTCAACGAAGATCCTGAGCGGCCCACACGCGGCAGCTGAGGTCTGAACCTGCAAACACGGCAGTGGGGACGGCCTGGACGCGGCTGACGTCGATTCGTCGGTCGCCTGAAGGTGGGTGCCGGTTCGAAGCTGTCGAATCGCAGTGGGGTGCTGCGATGTTGTGTTGTGGAGCGGCCGTGGGGGAGCGGGTGCTCGATCCGGTTCTATCAGCGAGTTCCGGGCGCGTGAAAAGTGTTGTCGCCGAGCGCTGTACGCGGGTCGTCGTTAAGCGATCGTCAAGGTTTCGTTAGCGACTACCGCACAGGATGTTCTTGTCGAACAACACAAAGGGGACTCAGTTGAAAACAGCAATTTCCGCCGGCATGATCGCCGCGATCGGCCTGCTGGGAGTCGGCGCGGCGGCCACAGTGACGCCCGCAAGCTCGCAGTCGACGGTTGTCGCTGCTCCCTCCGGTTCGCTGGGCGGCGGCGGGGGCGGGGGCTCATCGGCGGAGGATTCTCGTTGCAGGAACGGCGGGCCGTGCGATGCCTCCGGTCAGATGGGGCGGGACCAGGTGCCTACACCTGGCGGCCGGGGTAGTGGCGGGGGCAGCACCGGGAGCCGGTAGCCGACAACGAGAACACGCGGGGGTCACCGACGCGAAATCATTCAGGTGCGGGAATATGGCGTACGTAGTGGACCTGTCCACTACGTACGCCATATCTGCGTATTGCGCTGTCGGGCAGGCGACCCCGAGCGCGGGCATGCGAAAGAGCCGTGCACAAAATACTTCGTGCATCACACGGCCGCTCTACGATCTCTCTCGTGACGCTCGATCCGCCGATCTCGCCGATTACACCGATCGCGTCCTCGACGCAGCTCTCCCACGCTGGTTCTCCGACGTCGAACGCGTCGCAGTTCCTCCGAAACACCTTTGGTATCAGCGTTTCTCGACAGACTGGACACCCGCGGACGCCGCTGCCCAACAGCCTTCGACCGGCGGGTCCGCTCCGGTCGACAGCCGCAGTTCCTCGACATCTTGGATATCCTGCGGATCACCGGCCGCGTCCATGTCGAGCGATCTCCGGGGTCGCATCCGGTTGCGCGCCAAGGTATTTCACGGCCCTACGCCGGTCGAAACGGGCCTACCATCGTCCAGGCCGCAGCACGAGCGCGCCGGCGAGAAGTGCTACGGCGACGGCACACCACGGTGCGGCGCTACCCCAGCCCGTGCTGGGCATCAGGTCGACCAGGACGCCGGTGAGCACCGAGCCGACCAGCACACCGAGTCCGCCGATGGAGGCGAGCAGGCCGTAGTACGACCCGAGACGGCGTTCGGAGGCGATGCGCCCGACCAGGTCCCGGGCGACCGGGACGACGATCATCTGGCCGAGGGCCAGCAGCAGGACGAACACGGCGGCCGGGATCAGTCCGGGTACACCGTGCAGGCGCGCAGGGGCGAGCAGCGCCATCAGCCCGAACGCGGCGGCCATCACCGTCAGACCGGCGGGCAGGGCCGCGGCGGTGCGCGCCCGGCGGGTGATGGGCAGCTGGGCGACAACGACGAACAGCGAGGACAGGGCGAAATACCAGCCCAGCGGTGCCTGCGACCCCCACGCGCGCTCGACCTCCAGCGGCAGCAGCAGATACATCTGGTTGTACGCGACCAACTGCGAGCTCATCGCCACGGCGAACAGCAGGAAGGTCTTGTTCGCGGCCACTTCCCGCCAGCCGTCGAGCCAGGTTCCGGTGGCGTGGGCGCCGGGTCGTGCGGGCAGCCACCGCAGGTGGGCCGTCAGGATCGCGACGAAGACCGCGGCCGCGACCAGACACGCGACCGAGAAATCGGCCATCAGCAGGACCGATCCAAGCAGCGGGCCGGTGAAGGCACCCACCTGGCCGAAGGCCGAGAACAGCGCGAAAGCATCCGTGCGCGACAGCCCACCGTCGGTGGCACTGCCCGCGGCGGTGGCGAGCGCGCTCTCGACCGCCGGGGAGAACAGGGCCCCCGCGAATCCGATCAGAACGGTCGCCGCCACGATCCCGGGCACCGAGGTGAAGTAGGCCAACCCGACGAAGCCGAGGATCCGGCACCCGCACCCGGTGACGACCACCGGCTTCACGCCCCACCGATCCGCGAGTGAGCCGCCGACGAAGAACAGTCCCTGCTGGGCGAAGGTCCGCAGCCCGAGCACCGCGCCGACGAACGCCGCCCGCAGCCCGAGGTCCTCCGACAGGTACACCGACAAGTAGGGCAGCACCATGAAGAAGCCCACGTTGAACGCGAGTTGGGTGAGCACGAGCAGCCGGACCACCGCGGTCGCCGCTGCCAGGTTCGCCAGCAGCGACCACCGGCCGACGAAGGGTCGTCGGGTGCGGGGTGCGGTGTCGGGCACGTCGTCTCAGCGCACGGGAACGGGAATCGGTCCCGGCTCGAACAGGATGGACAGCCGCCCCTTGGCCTCGTCGACGAGCACCTCGGCCCGGACGTTGTAGACCTGGGCGATCAGCTCGGAGGTGAGGACATCGGTGGGCGGTCCGCCCGCCACGACCCGGCCCTCCTTCAACACGATCACCGTGTCGCAGAACATGGCGGCGAGGTTGAGGTCGTGCAGCGCGATCACGCTGGTGACCGGCAGCCGGGTGACCAGGGCGAGCAATTCCAGCTGATGATGGATGTCGAGATGGTTGGTCGGTTCGTCGAGCAGCAGTTCGCGGGGTTGCTGCGCCAGGGCTCGGGCGATCTGCACGCGCTGCTTCTCCCCACCGGAGAGTCGATGCCAGAGCCGGTCCGCTTTCGAGGTGAGGCCGGTGTGCTCGAGCGCGGCCGCCACCGCGGCGTCGTCGGCGGACTGGTTGCCGCCGAACGTGCCACGGTGCGGGATGCGTCCGAGGCGCACGACATCGCGGACGGTGATGTCGACGTCGGTGTCGGCGTGCTGGCTCACCACGGCCACCGCGCGGGCGATCTCCCTGCGCTTGGTGGTCGCGAGATCGGTGCCGTCGAGGGTCACCACGCCCGAGGTCGGTCGCACCACACCGTTGAGCAGGCGAAGCAGCGACGACTTGCCCGACCCGTTCGGACCGAGCAGGCCCACGGTTTCGCCCTGCGACGGCGTCACCGTGACCCCGTCGACGACGAGCGCGCCACCCCGGTTCCAGGTGACAGCATCTGCGTGCAGGGTCACTGCGCACTCCTTCGCCGGGACAGGATGACGATGAACGCGGGGACACCGACCAGGGCGGTGCCGACACCCACCGGCAACGGGGTTGGTGCGAAGGCGACGCGCGAGCCCGCGTCGACCCACACCATGAACACCGCGCCCAGCAATGCCGTCGCGGGAATCAGCCGACTGTGCCGGGGACCGACGAGGAAGCGCGCCACGTGCGGGAGCACGAGTCCGACGAACCCGATCGCGCCGGCGACACTGACCAGGGTCGCGGTGATCAGCGCCGTGACCAGCAGGAGCATGAGCCGGACCTTCCCGACCGCGATGCCGAGCGAGGCCGCGACATCGTCGCCGAACGAGAAGGCGTCGAGCACATAGGCGAAGTACAGGCACACCGCCGTCCCGAGCAACACCACCACCGCGCACAGCACGACGTCGTCCCAGCGCACGCCTTCGAGCGAACCGAGCAGCCAGAACATCACGCCGCGGGTTTCGTCGGAATCGGCGAAGGCGAAGATGACGAACGAGGTGAGCGCCGAGAACAACTGCGTGCTCGCGACACCGGCGAGGATGACCCGGTCGTTGCTGCCGCCGGACATCCGGGCGAGCAGCAACACCAACCCGAACGCGACCAGCGAGCCGATGAACGCACCGCCGGACAGGCCGATCGCGGCCCCGCCGACACCGAGCACCCCGACGATCACGGCGCCGGTCGACGCCCCGGAGGAGATGCCGAGGACGAACGGGTCCGCGAGCGGGTTGCGCAGCAACGACTGCATGATCACACCGCAGATGCCGAGTCCGGCGCCGCACGCGGCGGCCACCAGCGCGCGGGGCAGACGTTCCTCCCAGACGATGGCGTTCTTCGACACACGCACCGGCACGTCGGTGAGCCCGAGGTGATTGAGCAGCACATCGCGGACGTTCACCAGGGAGACGTCCGCGGGGCCGAGGGTGACCGCGACGAGGATGGACAACGCGAGCGCGACGGTCCCGCCGACGACGATCAGCGACGCGATGACCCATGGCCGCCGCCGCATCGGTGCGGCGGCGGCCTCGGCGCGGTCGCGCAGGGCGGTCAGTTCGGCACCTTCACGTCGCGAAGGCCCGCGGCGACCTTCTCCAGGCCGTCGACGGCGCGGATCGACGGGTTCATCTCCGCACCGCGCAGCGCGATGTATCGCCGGGCGCGGACGGCGTCGAGGTTGCGTGTCACCGGATCGGATTCGAGGAAGGCGATCTTGTCGGCCAGCAGGTCGCCGGGGAAACGGTTGCGCAGGAGGTCGCCGAGGACGAGCACGTCGGGGTTGCGTTCCACCATGGTCTCCCAGCCGACCGCGGGCCAGTCGTCGGTCAGATCCGAGAACACGTTGGTGGCGCCGACCGTGGTGGCGAGCAGGCTCGCCGATCCCAGACCGCCCGCCACGTACGGGCTCTTGGTGTCGGCGAACCAGAACGCCATCGACACCTCGGACTTCTCGATGCCCGCGATCGCAGCGGCCTCGCGGGCGCGCAGTTCGTCGACGAGCTGCGCACCGCGACGCGGCACGTCGAACACGGTGGCCAGCTCGCCGATCTCCTGATACAGCGCCTCCATCGTCAGCGGCGTGGTGCGCTTGGCACCGCCGTTGATGCTGACGCCGTTCTCGCAGTCGGTGGGCGAGAGGTAGGAGTCGATGCCGGTCTCGGCGAAGCGGGCGCGCTCGGCCACCCCGCCCTGCTTGAAGTGTCTGCCGAACGACGCGGTGACGAAGTCCGGGTCGGCGTCGAGGACGACCTCGTAGGTCGGTGCGTTGTCCGCGAGCCGGGGCACGGATCTGTTCGCCTCCGCCAGGGTCTCGCGAATCGGATCCGTCCAGGAGGCGGTGCCCACCACGCGGTCACCGAGACCCAGCGACAGCAGGATCTCGGTGGAGCCCTGGTCCAGCGACACCACTCGACGCGGTGCGGCGTCGAGGGTGACCTTCTGGCCGCAGTTGTCGAGGGTGAGCGGGTAGCTCGTGCTGCTCTCGCCGCCGCCCGCGGCGCCGGTGTCGTCGACCTGCTCGGATTGCCCACAGGCGACGAGCGCACTCGCCAACGCGGCGGTGACGCACACGAGGCTGATCCGGCCCACGGAAATCTTCATGCTCGTCAGTGCTTTCTGCTCGTCCGGTGGATGGCTGTCGCCCCGCTCGATCGCGCTTGGCCATCGACCACACTCGCACCGGAGACGCACTGGCAACGTAGCAGAAGTAAACCTAACCTAATTAACTGGTGCTATTTCTCGGCTATCGGTCGCCGACAGTGTGCGACAGCACATCCGATGCCGCACCCGTCGATCGAGGGCAGGCCTTGTGACGGATCGAGCCCGGCCGACCAGTCGGTCGACCGGGCTCGAGACAGCTCAGCGCAGGTCGAACCGGTCGTTGTCGACCACCTTGACCCAGGCGGCGATGAAGTCGTCGACGAACTTCGCGCCCGCGTCCTTCTGCGCGTACACCTCGGCCACCGAGCGCAGCACCGAATGCGAGCCGAAGACGAGGTCGTTGGCCGTGGCCGTCCATCGCTTCTCGCCGGAACGCCGGTCGAGACCGTCGAAGACGTTCTCCGAAGACTCCGAAACCTGCCACTCGGTGTTCTGATCCAGCAGATTCACGAAGAAGTCGTTCGACAGAACGCCCACCCGGTCGGTGAAGACGCCGTGCGCGCTGCCGCCGAAGTTGGCGCCGAGCGCGCGCAGCCCGCCGATCAGCACCGTCAGTTGCGGCGCGGTCACGTCGAGCATGTACGCGCGGTCGAGCAGCAGACGCTCGAGCGGAGCCTTCTCGCCGGGACGCACGTAGTTGCGGAACCCGTCGGCCCGCGGTTCGAGCACGTCGAAGGTGTCCACATCGGTGTTGTCCTGCGACGTGTCGGTGCGCCCGGGCGAGAACGGCACGGCGACCTCGTAACCGGCGTCGGCGGCGGCCTTCTCGACCGCCGCCGAACCGGCCAGGATGATCAGGTCGGCCAAGGACACCCGCTTGCCGCCCGTGGCCGAGGCGTTGAAGTCCTGCTGGATCCGCTCGAGGACCTGCAGCACCGTCGCCAGTTCGGCCGGCTCGTTGACCTCCCAGCTGCGCTGGGGTTCGAGCCGGATCCGGGCGCCGTTCGCGCCACCGCGTTTGTCGGTGCTGCGGAAGCTCGCCGCCGACGCCCACGCCGTCTTGACCAGTTGCGAGATCGACAGGCCGGATTCGAGGACGGTGTTCTTCAGCGCGGCGATGTCCTGCGCGTCGACCAGCGGGTGGTCGACGGCGGGCACCGGGTCCTGCCACAGCTGAGTCTCGGGAACCCAGGGGCCGAGATAGCGACTGACGGGTCCCATGTCGCGGTGCAGCAGTTTGTACCAGGCCTTCGCGAACGCCTCGGACAGCTCCTGCGGGTGGTCGAGCCAGCGGCGGGTGATCTCGGCGTAGATCGGGTCTTCACGCAGGGCCAGGTCGGTGGTCAGCATCGTCGGGGTGCGCGCGGGACCACCGAAAGGATCAGGGATCAGGCCTTCGCCCGCACCGTCTTTCGGCTTCCACTGCCAGGCTCCGGCCGGGCTCTTGGTGAGCTCCCACTCGAAACCGTAGAGGTTCTGCAAAAAGCCGTTGCTCCACTTGGTCGGGGTGGCGGTCCACACGACTTCCAAGCCGCTGGTGATCGCGTCCTTGCCCTTGCCCGTGCCGTAGCCGCTCTTCCAGCCCAGACCCTGCTGCTGCAACGGGGCGGCTTCGGGCTCGGGGCCGACCAGGCTCGGATCACCCGCGCCGTGGGTCTTGCCGAAACTGTGACCGCCGACGATCAGGGCGGCGGTCTCCTCGTCGTTCATCGCCATGCGTCCGAAGGTCTCGCGGATATCGCGTGCCGCGGCCACGGGATCGGGCCTGCCGTTGGGCCCTTCCGGATTCACGTAGATCAGGCCCATCTGGACCGCGCCCAGCGGTCCCGACAGCTCACGCTCACCGCTGTAGCGTTCGTCGCCGAGCCAGGTGTCCTCCGGCCCCCAGAACATCTCCTCGGGTTCCCAGATATCGGGACGGCCGAAGCCGAAGCCGAAGGTCTGGAATCCCATCGACTCGAGGGCCACGTTGCCGGTGAACACGAGCAGGTCGGCCCAGGAGATCTTGTTGCCGTACTTCTGCTTGACCGGCCACAGGAGCCGACGGGCCTTGTCGAGGTTGGCGTTGTCGGGCCAGCTGTTGAGCGGGGCGAAACGCTGCGCGCCCTGGCCACCACCGCCGCGTCCGTCGGCGATGCGATAGGTGCCCGCCGCGTGCCAGCTCATCCGGATGAACAGACCGCCGTAGTTGCCGTAGTCGGCGGGCCACCAGTCCTGCGAATCGGTCAGCACGGCGGCGATGTCGGCTTTGAGGGCTTCGACGTCGAGCTGGGCGAATTCGGCGGCGTAGTCGAAGTCCTCGCCCAGCGGGTTGGACTTCGACGAGTGCGCGTGCAACACCGAGACATCGATCTGTTCCGGCCACCAGTCCTTGTTGGTGTGGGGGCGCTGGTCGGTCTTCGGCGTGGGCGAGGGGATCGCCGGGTTCTCGCTCTCGCTGGTGCTGTGAGTATCGGTGTCAGGAGCAGGCGGGCGGCTATCGGAGGTCACGATATTCCTTCCTGGACGGGTCTAACGGACTGCGAGCGGCATCGTGTTCGGTGGGCGTTCAGGTCGCGCAATCGGGGCACAGGCCCCAGTAGATGACTTCGGCTTCGTCGATCGCGAAGCCTAGGTTGTCGGAGGCGGTCAGGCAGGGCGCTTCGCCGACTTGGCAGTCGACATCGCCGATCAACCCGCACGCCCGGCAGATGAGGTGATGGTGGTTGTCGCCGACTCGGGTCTCGTAGCGGGCCAGCAGGCCGCGAGGCTGGATGCATCGGAGCAGGCCGGCGGCAGTGAGCGTGCGCAAGGAATCGTAGACGGCCTGGTGCGACACCACCGACAACCGGGACCGCACGGCACGGATGATCGACTCCGTGTCGGCATGCGGGTGGTCATGAACCACGCGCAGCACGGCGACCCGCGGTGCCGTCACGCGCACCGAGACTCCCCGCAGCATTTTCTGGAACTCCACGTCTGTGGGCACGTTCGCAGTTTTCCTCGTTTTCTGGAAACAGACAACTATTCGCCGGACGGCGCGTGTATTCGCTACCGATGCGCCCTGCGAAAGTGCACGGAAAAGCCGGCAGCGGAACGGCTCGGGAATTTCATCGAACGAATACCGAAGATCCACCGAATTGTGCGCTATCGCACTGTAATCGGCGCCTTCGGCAGCTCGGCACCCGGTGTCGTGTGCGCTCGATGCGGTCGGTGATCAAGGCCGAAATTCCTGGGCCTTGCTTTTCACGCCCTGCACCAGCAGGTGCCACGCTCCCGGATCGCCCTGCAGGACGGCGCGGCCCATGTCCTTGATCTGCTCGAAGGTCGCGTGCGGGGGGATGGGCGGCACCTCGGGATCGCAGTGGATGTCGAGCAGTATCGGGCGGTCCGCGGCGAAGGCGCGATCCCAGGCGGCGCCGATGTCGTCGGAGTTGTCGACAGTGATCGCCTCGACGCCCGTACAGCGAGCGATATCAGCGTAGGAGACGTCCGGAAGTGTCTGCGACTCTTCGAATTTCGGTGCCCCGCCCATGCCGCGCAGTTCCCAGGTGACCTGATTGAGGTCGTTGTTGTGGAAGACGCACACGACCAGCCGCTGATCGGCCCACAGATCCTGGTAGCGACGGATCGTCATCAGCTCGTTGAGGCCGTTCATCTGCATCGCACCGTCGCCGACCAAGGCGATCACCGGGCGGTCCGGGTGCGCGAACTTGGCGCCGATGGCGTAGGGAACGCCGACGCCCATACTGGCCAGTGTGCCCGACAGCGAGCCGCGCATGGCGCCGCGCATGCGCAGGCAGCGGGCGTACCAGTTGGTGGACGAGCCCGAATCCGCGGTGATGATCGCGTTGTCCGGAATGCGCTGGGACAGCTCCCACACCACCCGCATCGGGTTGGCGGGCTCGGCGCCGAGCATGCACTGGTGTTCCAACGTCTGCCACCAGTGCCGCACGTTCTGCTCGACGGTGTCGCGCCAGGCACGGTCGTCCTGGCGTCGCAGCAGCGGGATGAGTGCGCGCAGTGTGGTTTTCGCGTCACCGACCAGGTTCACCTCGGTCGGATAGCGCATCCCGATCAGCGCGCCGTCCACGTCGATCTGTACGGCCCTGGCCTGATCGAGTTCGGGCAGGAACTGGCTGTAGGGGAAGTTGGAGCCGACGATCAGCAGGGTGTCGCAGTCGCGCATCAGCTCATAGCTCGCCCGGGTGCCGAGCAGCCCGATCGCACCGGTGACGAACGGCAGGTCGTCGGGGAGCACATCCTTGCCCAGCAGCGCCTTGGCGATGCCCGCGCCGCGCAACTCGGCGACCTCGGACACCTCGTCGGCCGCTCCGCGCGCACCCTGGCCGATGAGCACGGCGAGCTTGGTTCCGGCATTGATCACCTCCGCCGCTCGCTCGATCTCCGCGTGCGAGGGGACCGAGGTGCTCCACGAGCGGCTCGGCGGGCTGGACGGTACCTGTTTGAATGCGTGCGCGGGTGGCTCGTAGGGCTGTTCCTGCAGGTCCGCGGGGATGATCACCGCGGTCGGCGCGCGGCGGGTCAGGGCGGTGCGGATCGCCCGATCCAGTGCGTTGGGCAGTTGGTTGGCGACATTGACCTCCACGAGGTAGTCCGAGGCCACATCCTTGAACAGCGACTGCAGGTCCACTTCCTGCTGGTAGCTGCCACCCATCGCGCTGCGAGCGGTCTGTCCGACGATGGCGACCACGGGCACATGATCGAGCTTGGCGTCGTAGAGGCCGTTGAGCAGGTGGATCGCGCCCGGGCCCGAGGTGGCCGTACACACGCCGACCTTGCCGCTGAACTTCGCGTAACCGGTGGCCTGGAAGGCCGACATCTCCTCGTGCCTGCTCTGCACGAACCGTGGGGAGTTCTCGGCTCGCCCGAACGCGGCGATCAGGCCGTTGATGCCGTCGCCGGGATATCCGAACACCTGCTCGACATCCCATTCGCGCAACCGCGCGAGAACGTAGTCCGCAACCTGCATCGACATGAATCCCTCTTTCGGGCCGTCTGGGCGGTGAGCCGGGCACCGGTTCGCGCCTGGCAGCCGCCGCGCCTGCGTGTCCTGTGGTCTACCCTTCTCGATTTCCGCTGTCGGATGATTGCTCATCGGACTGGGCCTGCGCTTCGGACAATTCGTCGCGAAGCCGCTGGGCCGTTGCTTCGTCGCCGGCGTCGCCGGCCGTGGTGATGTCCTGCCGCAATTGAGCGATGATGTCCTGCGAGACCATGGGTTCTCCTTCGGCTGGAATCAATGCGGTAGCCGGTGTATGGACCGGCAGTTACGGCGTACCGCGGTAAGCGGTTCCCAAACAGCGCTGCTCGCGGTCAGTGTTTGCCCTCGGCGAACTCTTCGACGATCTTCGCGCAGAAGGCGGGTAGATCGGACGGGTTGCGGCTCGACACCAGGCCGTTGTCGGTGACGACTTCTCGGTCGACCACCGTGCCACCCGCATTGCGGATATCGGTGCGCACACTGGGATAGGACGTGAGGGTGCGTCCGCGCACCGCGTCGGCTTCGACGAGGATCCACGGCCCGTGGCAGATCACGCCGATCGGCTTGCCGGTGGCGGCGAACTCCTTGACGAAGCCGACCGCGGCGGGGTTCTGGCGCAGCTTGTCGGGGTTGGTGGTGCCGCCGGGGAGCAGCAGCGCGTCGAAATCGTCGGGGCCGACCTCGGAGACCACCTGGTCCACGGTGAAGGTGTCGCCCTTCTCGACGTCGTGGTTCATGGCCTGGATGGTGCCCGATTCGAGCGAGAGCAGCGTGGTGGTGGCGCCTGCGTCTTCGACGGCCGAGCGTGGCTGGACGAGTTCGACCTGTTCGACTCCGTCCGTGGCCAGGATGGCGACGCGCTTTCCGGTCAGCGTGGCGTTGGGCATAGGACCTCCTCGAGAACGTTCTCCACAAGGGGTGTGGTCGTGAGAAGACCGGGCACCCCCCCGGCTTTTCCGGGTGATGCTGTCCGCATACCCGGTGTGAGGCAGAGAAACATTCTCGGACAGCCCGGCGGTCACCGGGCGGCGAGGGACTCCCGGCGGCGCGCGGTGCGGTAGGCAGCGGGGGTTACCCCGTACTTGGCGCGGAACGCCCGTGAGAGCTGGTCGACCGTGCGGAAACCGCAGCTGTCGGCGATGTCGCGCAGGCTGCGGGTGCCGTCGCCGAGGGCGCTCGCCGCGGCGGCCAGTCTGCGGGTGCGGATGAGCCGCCCCACGGACAGGCCCTGGAGTTCGAACGCCCGGAACAGGGTTCGCCTGCTCACGTGCAACCGGACCGCGACCGCATCCGGATTCACCGCTGGATCGGCGAAATTCCGGTCGATGAAGTCCGCCGCGCGGCGACGTAGCACATCCTCGGCGGTCAGTTCCTTGGTCGCATCCGTGAGATCGCGTTCGAGCAGCGCCACGACCGCCGCGCGGAACAGGATCTCGTCGATTCGAGCGACGATACGCAGATGGTCGGGACTCGTTGCGCCACAAGCGATATCACGCGCGAACAACAGTGCCGAAACCGCTGCCCGCGACAGCGTCCACGACCAGCCGCCCGCCGCGGCGGCGTCCAGGCCCCACGCGGTCAGCGAATCCACCGGGAGGTAGAGGTACAGCACGTCGGTGGCCGGGGTTTCACATCGCGCGAGTGCCGACCGGAACGGACTGTCGAGGCACACCGCGAATGCCTCGCCTGCCACCGCGGTGGACCGGTGGCCCCGCTGCTCGAGTGTGGCTTGTCCGGCCAGCACCAAACCCAGTTGGAGGTACTGGCTGTAGTGATCGTCCTCGGCGCCGGTACCGCGCTCGGCCGTGATGTCCGAGGATCGCAGCCGGGCGAGCAGCACCGACCCGGTGCTCGAGGTCCACAGCGTGGCGGCGAAATCCTCTCGGGCGTGCAGCCGACATCCGAACGCCACCCGGTGCAGATCACGCGACCCACGCAAGATCACACCTCGAGCATCGGCCGGGCCCGGTCGTTCCAGCGGGCAGGTGGTTCCCGGCCGCATCAATTCGCCCGCCGATTGCCCCAACCCGAACAAATCGGACTTCTCTGGCGCTGAGTCCTCCGGATCGACCGCTGTCGGGTCGGAGCGCCGCCCTTCGCGCTCCGACCGTCGTACGGCCCCGATCCTGTGCGCGTCCGCATCGCCGTGCATATCCCACCTCCGCGCAGGGGTGCCGCAGTCGTCGGAAAACGGGGGAGGGCGCGGGGTCCGCCACCGGTTTCCCGCGCCTGTCGATAACTGAGTCGCTCTCGAAAGGCCAAGGATAACAGCGCAATTCGACGGCGTGGTACGGGTGGGTGCATCTCGCGTCGCCGCGTCGACGACACTCGCATTCCGTGCCAGGTTCGCCGGGATGTCGTGCCAGGACCGACGGTGAGAACCGTGCGGTCGACTGTCGCGGAAGGCTGGCCCCGCCTGCCGATTCCGGTCATCCGGCAGGCGTCGTGGAGCTCAACCGACGGTTTGCTTGATCATTGCGATCCCTGTGCGAGCGGCCTAATCGCGAGATCGCTGGCCCCCTTTGCTATTTCGCGGTCGACGGTCACGAGATTGCGCATCGTGTCCTCCCTTTCCTCCGCGGTGGTCAACAGGCTCTCAGTGATCTTCGGCGCGCATCTGCGCCCCCTCGACGACGAAGGACTACCGAGACATGCTGTGGGAAGCACTGCTGTGGGTGATCGTGGCCGCGGGACTGGCCGGGAGCGCCGCCTACTTGCTGCGCAGGCGCGGCAACGGCCGCGACGGCGAAGCCACCAACGAGTCGGTCGGACAGGTGTTCACCCTCGTCGGCGGACTGCAGGTGGTCTTGGCGTCGTTTCTGCTCATCGGCGTGCTCGACACCAACGCGGGTGCGGCGAAAGCCGCATCGGAGGAAGCGGACCGATTGCTCGCCCTCCAGTGGGCGGGCGACGCGTTGCCGGAACCGGCTCGCGGCACCATCACCAGTGCTGTGCACGCCTACACCGGCGAGGTGATCGAGGTCGAGTGGCCCGCCATGACCTCCGGTGCCGAAGTCGACAACAGTGCGTGGAACCAACTGTCGGCGGTGCGCACCAGCATTGCCGCCAGCTCCGCCACGGACGAATGGCAGCGTTCGCGCCAGATCGCGGCGGCCGAACGGTTGTGGGAGGTCTACGAGGCCCGCCAGGCCAGGGTCGAGGCCGCGGGCAGCGCGTTGTCACCGATGATGTGGGTGGCGCTGGCGCTCGGTGCGGTCCTGTCGGTGGGTTTGTCGTTGCTGTTCGCAGGCACCAGCGCGCGCGTTCATGTTGTCGTGGTGGCCAGTTTCGCCGCTGTGGTGACCTTCATGATCTTCACCATTTTCGAGCTGCAGAACCCCTACGGCCGGGCGGCCGCGATCACACCGGCGGCCTTCGACGCGGTACTGGCGCAACTGACGTGAAAAGGCCGTTGCGAATGGGGTTCTGGGCGACTCTGTTGGCGGGAGCAGGCCTGTTGGTGCCCGGGTCGGTCGGTGCTGTTCCCGGGGTGTTCGCCGTGCCCGGCGGGCAGGCAGGGGGTGCGACCCGAGACCCGCGACCGTCGATCTTCCTGGCGGGCACGCCCGCACCGGCCATTTCGACGCCGATGCTCACCTCGGTCCAGCCACCGAGCGGTGCCGTACCCCGAGGCACGCCGCGCCTCGCCCCGCCGACCACGGCCCCGGAGGTGCCCCCGGGTACGCCCCGGCCGCAGCCCGGCATCACGACCGGACCGGTGGCGCCCGAGATCCCTCGATCGGTGCCTCGGCTCGAGGAACCGGAGACTCCGGGCACCGTGGGTCCGTTCGCGGAGCCAGGTCTCCCAGGGCTGGGCGGAGGCCTCGATGGGCCGGAGATCAACACGCCGACAACGACATTCGAGAGACCGGCGGTTCCTCCGTTCATGCGGCCGGAAATACCCGTTCCTGATCACTCCTACGAGGCGCCGGCCGATCCAGCGCCGGTGCCGCCCCCCGGGGAACTGAGGTTGCCCGCTCCGGCCCGCCCGTTCGACGGACCGAAAATTCCTGTTCCGGCGCCGCCCCTCCCGCTCCCGCGGCCTGCTCCGGCGCCGTTCCCGCTCCCCTCGCCGGTCCCGGCCCCGGTGCCCCCGGTCCCGTCGCCCGCACCGGCACCGCCACCGGTGACACCGCTGCCCACCCCCGAACCATCACCTGCGCGAGAACCACCTCCGCCGCCGAGCGTGCCGGTCGGCCCCGCACCGATTCCGCTGGCGCCGCCCGCGGTGCCGCCGCCGAGCCGGCCGGCACCGGTCTTGCCATCGGCGAAGTTCCTTTCGCCGCCCGCGAAGGAGCCGGAAGCGGTGGTCGCCCAACCTGTGGTGGTCGAACAGCGGCGCTGGGCGCTCACCGCTCTACTGCTGGTCATCGGGAGCGCGGGTGCTGCCACGGCGGCGAGTCGACGCTCATGAGCCGCGCAGTCCGCACTCGCCGCGGAAGCGCGGTTGCGTGACCGAGCTCCCCGCGATGGTCGCAGCAATCAGCAGGCACTCCCGCGACGGTGCCGAGAGTTCTCAGTGATGGCGTTTCCGCTTCCCCGGGAACTGCGAACAGCGATGAAATATACAGGCGCACAACACTATTCATTCCATTCGCCTCCGCGGATGGCTCAATGTCCACTACCATCGCTACTGCAGCAATCGTTAGCCGGGGGATAACCGATTCGTTCGTCTCCCGTGGTGCGTCATCTCGTTTCTCCCATGTCTCTCTCGAAGCAAGGAAGAACTCATGACCGAACTGGCTGAACCGTTCTCTGGAACCACCACCGCCGCGCAGCTGAGCCTCAGCACTGTGGCAGCGCGAAATCTGGCGACCACCACCAAATCCGTGCCCCAGATGCAGGGCATCACCTCGCGATGGCTGTTGAAATTGCTGCCCTGGGTGCAGGCCGACGGTGGTGTATACCGCGTCAACCGTCGCCTCACCTACACCGTCGGTGACGGCTTGATCACCTGCTACGACACCGCGGGTCATGCCCGGGTACTCGCACCCGATCTGCGTGAGCTGCGCTATCTGCGTGACTACTCCGACGATGCTGCCCTGCAAGCGGTTTCGGACTGTTTCGTCGAACGGCAGTACGAGCCCGGCGACATCATCGCCGAAGCCGGTCAGCCGGCCGAAGAGCTGGTGGTGCTCGCCCACGGTAAGGCCGACAAGCTCGGCACCGGTGCCTACGGTGAGGCGACCGTTCTCGAGATCATGACCGACGGCCGCTTCTTCGGTGAGCGGATCCTCGGTGCCGATGTCGAGCCGTGGGACTTCACCGTCAAGGCTGTCACCGCGTGCACCTGCCTGGTCCTCACCGACCGCGCTCTGGCCGAGGTCAGCGCGCGGATCGAAGGACTGCGCGAGCACGTGCGGATGGCCCGTCTCGACGACGCGGATGCCGATCAGCGGGCCAACCCCCACGGCGAGAGTTCGATCGCGCTCGCCTCCGGGCACGAGGGTGAGCCGCAGCTGCAAGGCACGTTCGTCGACTACGAACTGTCCCCTCGTGAATACGAGTTGAGCATCGCGCAGACGGTGCTGCGGGTCCACAGCCGGGTCGCCGACCTCTACAACAAGCCGATGGACCAGATCGAACAGCAGCTGCGCCTGACCATCGAGGCACTGCGCGAACGCCAGGAAGACGAGATGGTCAACAATCGCGACTTCGGGCTGCTGCACAACGCCGCACCGCAACAGCGGATCAGCACCCGCAACGGCGCGCCGACACCGGACGACATGGACGAATTGCTCGCCCTGGTCTGGAAGGAACCCGCGTTCTTCCTGGCCAACCCGAAGGCCATCGCCGCCTTCGGCGCCGAATGCAGCCGTCGCGGTATCTACCCGGCCGGCACCGAGCTGAACGGGCATCGGGTGCCGTCGTGGCGCGGGGTGCCGATCCTGCCGTGCAACAAGATCGGCACCTCGGCCAGCCGAACCACATCGATCATGTTGATGCGCACCGGTGAGGCGGCCCAGGGTGTGATCGGCCTGCGACAGACCGGGATTCCCGACGAGTACGAGCCCGGACTGAATGTGCGCTTCATGGGCATCGACGACAAAGCGATCATCTCCTACCTGGTCAGCACCTACTACTCGGGCGCCGTACTGGTGCCCGACGCCCTCGCGATCCTGGAGAACGTGCAGCTCGGCGCTGAGGGCTGACGTCGTGCAGCCCTTCGAGCTGCCCGAGTTCTACGTCGCTCACCCCGCGCGGCTGAGCCCGCATGTGGAACAGGCACGGGCACATACCAAACAGTGGGCCTACGACATGGGGATGCTCGGCGACACCGTCGGCGGCGACGTGGTGTGGGACGAGGCGAGTTTCGACGGCATGGACTATGCCGGCCTGTGCGCCTACACCCATCCGGAAGCGGATGCTCCGGTGCTCGACACCGTCACCGACTGGTACACCTGGGTCTTCTATTTCGACGACCACTTCCTCGACGCGTTCAAGCGCACCGGCGACATGGACGGCGCACGGCGATACCTCGACCGCCTGGCCACCTTCATGCCGCCCGACGGTGCCGCGATGCCCGAACCGACCAACCCCGACGAACGTGGTCTCGCCGACCTGTGGACGCGGACGGTGCCGGCGATGTCGCAGTGCTGGCGCGAACGGTTCCGGGAAAGCACCCGCAACCTGCTGCTCGACTGCGTCTGGGAGATCGGCAACATCAATACCGCCCGGATTCCCAATCCCATCGACTACATCGAGATGCGGCGCAGAGTCGGCGGCGCACCGTGGTCGGCGGATCTGGTGGAGTACGCCCGCGGCATCGAGATACCCGAAGCCATCGTCGGCACCCGGCCGATGCGCGTGCTGAAGGACACGTTCTCCGACGCGGTGCACCTGCGCAACGACATCTTCTCGTATCAGCGCGAGACCGAGGAGGAAGGCGAGGTGAACAACGGAGTTCTGGTGGTGGAGCGGTTTTTCGACTGTTCGCCGCAGCAGGCAGCCGGCATCGTCAACGACCAGCTCACGTCGCGGATCCACCAGTTCGAGAACACCGTGCTGACCGAGCTACCCCTGCTGTTCGACGAGCACGGGCTCGACGTGGTGCAGCGCGCGGCGGCGCTGTCGTACGCCCAAGGACTGCAGGACTGGCAGTCAGGTGGCCACGAATGGCATCTGCGGTCCAATCGGTACATGAACGGCTCCGCGGCGGCGGGCCCGAAGTCGTTCGGTCCCACGGGGATCGGCACCGAGCTGGCCAGACCCGGGTTCTGGAAGGGTCTGGCCGGTCCGGGCGGAGCGCGTAGTCACAGTCAGCGGCCGTTGCGCCGCACCGGGCAACTGCCGCTGCCGGACTTCGACGTGCCGTTCGAGCTGAGCCTGTCACCGCACCTGCCCACCGCCCGCTCGGCCAGTGTCGAATGGGCGCACCAGGTCGGCTTCCACGACCCGCTGCCCGAGCTCGGTGGGCGGCAATTGTGGACCCGCGAGGACACGGTCGGGTTCGATTTCGCCCTGTGCTCAGCCGGATTGGATCCCGACGCGGACGTCGACGCGCTGACGCTGTCGGCCGAATGGCTCACCTGGGGCACCTGGGGCGACGACTACTTTCCGGTCGTCTTCGCCCCGGCACAGGGTGCCGCCTCGATGGCCGGGGCGAAAGCATGCAACGCCCGATTGTCCACGTTCATGCCCCTGGACCTGAAACCTGTTGGTACACCGATCAATCCGCTGGAACGGTCGTTGCTCGACCTGTGGTCGCGCACCGCGCGGCCGATGTCGCCGACGGTGCGGCGCACCTTTCGGCAGGCGGTGGAATCCATGACCGAAAGCTGGTTGTGGGAGCTGGCCAACCACATCCAGCATCGCGTCCCCGACCCGGTCGACTACCTGGAGATGCGTCGTCGCACTTTCGGCTCGGACCTGACGATCGCGCTGTCGAAGATCGCCCGCGGCGGCGTGATCCCCGACGCGGTGTTCGAGTCCACCACCATGCGCGGCATCGAACATGCCGCCCAGGACTACGGCTGTTTGATCAACGACTTCTTCTCGTATCAGAAGGAAATCGAATACGAAGCCGAGTTGCACAACGCGATCCTGGTGGTCGAGTCGTTCTTCGATTGCGACCGCGACGCCGCCGCCGCGGTCGTCGACGACTTGATGCGGGCCAGAATGCGACAGTTCCAGCGACTCGTCGACGACGAACTGCCCGTCCTTTTCGAACACCACCGGCTCGACGACGCCGCTCGCGCGGCGCTGACCAGCTATATCGATGAACTGCGTGATTGGATCGCGGGCATTCTGCACTGGCATCGCGGCACCCGCCGCTACCGCCCCGAGTACCTGCGCTACCCGGTCGGCAGCCCACCGCGCACTGCCGCCCGCCCGGTCCACGCGTGGGGTCCCTCGGGTATCGGCACCGCCGCCGCCCGTCTTCGTCCCCGTGTCGGATCCGTCGCCACCCATGCCACCTCGCCGGGAAGGACTTCCTCGTGACCAGCACTGCCCAGAATCCGCCGACCGCGTTCGGTGTCGCCGCCGCCCGCACATTGGCGACCACCACCAAATCCGTTCCGCAGATGCAAGGAATCACCCCCCGCTGGCTGCTGCGCATGCTGCCCTGGGTCGAGGTCGACGGCGGAACGTACCGGGTCAACCGGCGCCTGACCTACACCGTCGGAGACGGCTACGTCACCTGCACGCTGGCCAACGGCCGGTATCAGGTGGTCCCGGCCGAACTGCGCGAATTGCGCGCGCTGCGCGATTTCGACGACGACGACACCTTGCGCGAGCTCGCCCACCTGTTCAGCCAGCAGGAGTTCGCGGCGGGGGAGACGATCTGCGAATTCGGCAACGAAATCGATGCCGCCTATGTGCTCGCCCACGGTCGGGTCGTCCTCACCGGCCCCGGCGAATACGGTCAGCAAGTACAACTCGACGTGCTCGACGACGGCAGCCACCTCGGGGCCGCCACCCTCCAGGGCGGGCAGGCCATCTGGGAGTACACCGCCACCGCGAACACCGCCTGCACGGTGCTCGCGCTGCCGCGCGCCCTGTTCGACGCCTTGTGCGCCCGCACGCCCCGCCTCGCCGCCCACATCGGCGACGTCGGGGCCGCGGTCGCCGCCGAACAAACCGGTGCCGACAAATACGGTCAGGCGGCGATCGGAGTGCTGTCGGGCCAGCAGGGCGAACCGATCCTGCCCGGCACCTACGTCGACTACGACCAGCGACCACGCGAACTCGAGCTGAGCGTCGCGCAACTGCTGCTGCGCGTGCACACCCGGGTCACCGACCTCTACAACAAGCCGATGAACCAGCTCGATCAGCAGCTGCGCCTGTCGATAGCGGCATTGCGCGAACGTCAGGAACGCGACCTGCTGACCCACCACGACTACGGGTTGCTGCACAACGTCGACCCGAGTCAGCGGCTCTGCTCGGCTACCGGCCGGCCGACACCCGATGATCTCGATCGATTGCTGGCACGCCGCCGCAAGACCGCGTTCTTTCTCGCCCACCCCCGCGTCATCGCCCAGTTCGGCCACGAATGCACGGCGCGTGGCGTCTACCCGGATCACACCGAGATCGAGGGACAACGAGTGCACGCGTGGCGCAATGTGCCGCTGCTGCCCTCGGACAAGATCCCGATCTCGCCGAGCGGGACCAGCACGATATTGGCGATGCGGATCGGTGAATCCGACGACGGCGTGATCGGGCTGCGCCAGACCGGTCTACCCGACGAGGTCGAGCCGGGCATCAACGTTCGCTTCACCGGCATCGATGACCGCGCGATCGCCTCTTACCTAGTCAGTGCCAATCACGCTGCGGCAGTGCTTGTTCCGGACGCCCTCGGGGCCCTGACCGAAGTGCAGGTGAATCGATGAGCCTTCCGCACGCGGCGACCACGCCGATCTCGATGCAGACACCGACGACAGCACCCGCGACGCCGCCGAGTTCACGCACGGCCGCCGACGTACTCGAACAATGCCGTGAGCACTGCGCTGCCACCCTGCACGCGTCCGTGCAGATGATGCCTGCCACGGTGCGCACTATCGTGGGTTACCACTTCG
Organism: Nocardia sp. NPDC058633; assembly: GCF_042717045.1. Classification (NCBI taxonomy): domain Bacteria; kingdom Bacillati; phylum Actinomycetota; class Actinomycetes; order Mycobacteriales; family Nocardiaceae; genus Nocardia; species Nocardia sp. NPDC058633. The sequence goes on along the minus strand of NZ_JBHXRA010000009.1, from coordinate 238,372 downwards.
GCTGGTGGGACAAGGACGGACGGCCGGAGAAGCACGACGGTGGCAAGGCGATTCGCCCGGCGCTCGTGCTGTCGGCCGCCCGGTTGACCGGCGGGGACGTGGCAGATGCCGTACGCGCGGCCGTCGCGGTGGAACTGGTGCACAACTTCTCGTTGCTCCACGACGATGTGATGGATCGCGACACCACCCGGCGGCACCGGCCGACGGCGTGGACCGCTTTCGGAATCGGTCCCGCCATCCTCGCCGGCGACGCGCTGGTCGCCCAGGCCTACACCTTGCTGTCCGCCGCGCCGCACACACCGATCGTCGAAGCATCGAACCTGATGAGTCGCTCGGTGCTGCAACTCGTCGAGGGCCAGTGCGCGGACCTGGGATTCGAGCAGCGCGGCGATGTCGAGGTCGACGAATGCCTCACCATGGTCGACCAGAAGACCGGGGCACTGTTCGGTTGTTCGGCCGCGCTCGGCGGTCTCTTCGCCCACGCGGACTCCGGTGAGCTCCTGCGCCTTCGAGAGTTCGGCAGGCGCATCGGCCGTGCCTTCCAGCACACCGACGACCTGCTCGGCATCTGGGGTGACCCGCGCGTCACCGGCAAATCGGTGTTCTCCGACCTACGCAGCCGGAAGAAGTCGTTGCCGGTGGTATTCGCATTGCGGTCGAACACCCCCGAAGCGGGCGCGCTCGCCGACCTCTATCTCCGCGAAAAGCCGCTGGACGACGGTGAATTGGTGCGTGCCGCCGAGTTGGTCGAAGCCGCGGGTGGGCGGGAATGGAGCCGGTTGCAGGCCGGGCAACTCTACGAGCAGGCCATGTCGACGATTTCCGAGGTCGGGACCGACGCCGAAGCCCTGGCCGATCTGGATGTGCTCGCGGCGCTGGCCGCGAACCGGGACTGCTGACGCCCCGCGCGGCCGGGTCTGCTTGTGCCCGAGCACAGGCACGGCCCGGTCGGGCGCAGGACCCGCGCTGAGGGCAGGTGCCTACGGCGTTGCGGGCGGACAGGTCGTGTCGTGCTCGGGCAAGGTGCCATCGACCAGGTAGCTGGTCACGATGTGCTGGGCGCACGGGTTCTTTCCGAGCACGTAGACACCGTGCCCGCTTCCGTCGACGGTCACCAAGCGGGAGCGTTCGCCGAATTTCTCATCGAGCAGCTCACCGCCGCGCAGCGGTGTCACGGGGTCGCGCTGGTTCTGCGCGATCAGGATGTTGGTCGGTCCCTGATCGTCGACGGTCACGGGAGGCTCGGTCGGCTCGTGCCGCCAATACGCGCACGGCATGATGTTCGCGGCCGCTGCGCCGAAGAGCGGGTACGCCTCGCGGTCTTCGCGCACCGCTTGTCGGTAGGTGGCCACGTCGGCGGGCCACTCGACGTCGTTGCAGGTCACCGCGAGAAACACCGACCAGGTGTTGTCGTGCGGTGAGAGCGCGTCGTGGTCGACCGACGGGCTGTCGGCGGGCGCTGCCTCCCCGGGGTTCAGCAAGGTGTTCCAGGTGTGCGCGGCTTGCTCGTAGCTTTTCTGGTTGTACAGCGTGACGAAGGTGCTCAGTCGAAAGAGGATGCCGTTGACTCCGTCGACAGGGTGGCGATCGAGTCGTTCGGCAAGGCGGAAGTACGTGTCACGCACCTGCTGCGCTGTGCGGCCCAGCCCGAATCGATCGTGTCGCAGGGCGGCCCATCGGGCGAAGTCCGGAAATGTCTCCTCCATTCCACGCGAGTACCTGCGCAGGCCGTCGACGTCGAGATGGGTATCGCCGATGTTGCTGTCGAGCACGATGCGATCGGAGCGGTCCGGGAACATCGAGGCGTAGGCGGCACCGAGCGCCGTGCCGTAGGAGTACCCGAGGAAGCTGGCTTTCTCCTCACCGAGTGCGGCCCGGATCCGGTCCAGGTCGCGGGCTGTGTTCGCGGTGCTCACCTGGCGCAGCCGCCCGTCCTGATCGTGTGCCGCGCACCGCGCGGCGACCTCCTTCGCGGTTGCCACTTGTTCGGCGAACGCTGTGTCGTCGGCTGCGTACGGTGGTACCGCGCCGTAGTACTTCACCTCGTCGGTGAATCCGCAGCTGATGGCCGAGGAGTGGCCGACTCCGCGGGTGTCCATGCCGATCAGGTCGTAACTGTCCAGCACGCTGTGCGGTATTCCATGCGAGGCAAGGAATGTGGGCTGGTCCAGCCCGGATCCGCCGGGGCCGCCGGGGTTGAGCAGCAGCACTCCGCGTCGCTTGTCCGGGTTCCCCGACGGTAGCCGGGAGATGGTGAGGTCGATCTGCGTGCCACCGGGATCGTCGTAGTCCAGCGGCACAGAGACAGTGACACAGCGCAATCGAGGTGGGCCTCCGTGCGTGAGGTCTTCGACGCCGTCGGGGCAGGCCCGCCACTGCACGGCGGGCGAACCCGCTGGGTGGGAGCCCGTTCCGGCGGGCGCGGGCGAACACCCGCCGACGAGTAGACCTGCCACCGCGACTGCCGCGACCGTCGAGGGAAACGGGGGGAATTTCATACGAGGCCTCTCAGAATTCGCCGCTCCATGGAATCGTCAGCGACCAGCACGCTGTACTGTTGGAGCCGTGACCCGAAACTAGCACACTGTGCTAGCACGGTGTGTTGGAAGAGGTGAGAGGTGAGATGGCCGAGCGCAACGAGGGTGAACTCGACTCGAGGGCCAAGATCATCATCGCGGCTTGCGAGATGATCGACGAGGATCCGGCATCCACGCTGAGCGTGCGGACCGTCGCGGCGCGAGCGGGGGTGAGCATGGGATCGCTACGCCACCATTTTCCGACCCAGCGCGCACTACGTGACGCTGTTCTCCACACGATCTACGACATTGTCACCACCGACGATCGGATCATCGAGGATCGCTCGGTGCCCGCGCGCGACCGGTTGGTTCAATGCTTGCGACAGGTGCTGGCCGTGGAAGTCGGCGAACAAGCGCGACAAGCCTGGATCACATTCTTCGACGCTTTCGTCGCCCCCGAACCCACCGCCGACATCCGCACGGCGTACCTCGCCCTGGCCGCCGAGGGGCAACGCAGGGTCGAACACTGGCTCGCGCTGCTCACTCGGGAAGGTGCCGTGCCCGAAGGCGACAACGCCCAGCGCGCAGCATTTCTGAACACTGTCCTCAACGGCCTCTCGATCGAGCGAGCCCTACCCGCCGACGACTCGCTGCTACAACGAGAAACCGCAACCCTGTACGCGGCGGTCGACTCGATCCTCGGCCCCGCGCGCTGACGCGGGTTCCGTGACTACCTCGGGAACGCTGCCATCGAAGCCATTGCGCCCCGCATGGTTCGGTGAAGGGTCCACCGCTCGTGCCGTCTGGCACATGACCACGCAGGAATCTCCGCGCGGACTCGCCCAGTCGCTCCTATCAGCTCAGCCGCGCAATCTTCGATCCCGTGCGGGTCCGATAATCTCGGCAACCGTGCCGCTGTCATTTCCCCCGATCGACCCGTACGCCGATGGCATGCTCGATGTCGGTGACAGAAACCAGGTGTACTGGTGTACCAGCGGCAACCCCGCGGGGCGTCCGGTGCTGGTGGTGCACGGCGGGCCGGGCAGCGGGAGCAGTCCGCGAGCGCGGAAGGTGTTCGATCCGAACATCTTTCGAATCGTGCAGTTCGATCAGCGTGGTTGCGGGCAGAGCATCCCGAGTGCCGCCGACCCCCGGACGAGTATGGCGGTGAACACCACCGAGCACCTGATCGCCGACATGGAGCGGTTGCGCACTCACCTCGGCGTCCAGCGCTGGCTGTTGTACGGCGGATCCTGGGGTTCGACGCTGATCCTCGCCTACGCCGAGCGGTACCCGCAACGAGTCACCGGGATCGTGCTGGTCGGGATCACCAGCACCCGCCGCCGCGAGATCGACTGGCTGTACCGGGGTCTCGCGCGGCTGCTGCCTGCCGAGTGGGAGCGGTTCCAGGCCGCGCTGCCTGGCGACGGTGACCCGGTCGAGGGCTACCGGCAGCTGCTGGAGCACCCGAGCCCGGAAATGCGCCGCGATGCCGCGAACGAGTGGTGTCGCTGGGAGGACGCGGTGATAGCGCACGAATCCATGGGAAGCCCCGGGCAGTACAGCGCCGAACCGGACACCGCCATGCTCGCCTTCGTCCGGATCTGCACGCACTACTTCGCGCACGCGGCGTGGCTCGATGAAGGCGTGCTGCTGCGCGAGGCCGGGCGGCTGGCCGGGATCCCCGGCGAACTGATCCACGGCCGCCTCGATCTCAGCGCCCCACTCGAAACTGCGTGGGAACTCGCGAAAGTCTGGCCGGATGCCCGCCTGCACGTCATCGACGACTCCGGCCACACCGGCAGCCCCGCCATGGGCGAAGCGCTCGCTCACGCCATCGCCCGCTTCGCGCAGCACGGTACCGATCAGTACACCTAGACGGCCACGAGATCCGGTCAAGACCTCCCACGCGGCGGCACCGAGCCCGCAAGCATGGCCTCGGTGCAAGAACCAGAACTGGTGGGCGTCGGTGGGGGAGAGCGCCAGTGGTGGGCTGTCACAATCGAATTCCTCGTCCTCGAAGCCCATCAGTGGTGCTTGGAGAACGACGGCGGGGTCATCCGTGGACCGATGCGCGCTGGTAGTGCAGGGAAACGGTGCCGGAGGTGGGGAAGGTGGTGGCGGTGGCGAGTTGCCAGGTCGACGTGTAGCCGTCCGGGAGCAGGCGCAGGCCGCTGCCCAGCGTTGTGGGGACGACGGTCAAGAAGAGGTCGTCGACGAGGTTTGTCGCGAGGAGCCCTTGAATGACCGCTTCCTGCGAGTAGACGGAGCGTCGCTGTCGGACTCATCGGTGGGCACACGTTGCCGCTGGAGCCAGGCGGTAACGGCGTCGACGCAGTGAGGTCAGGGGATGAGGCCGGCGCGGCGGGCGTTGACGACTGCTTCGAGGCGGGTGGTGGCGTGCATTTTCGACATCACCGTCTTCATGTAGCTCTTGACCGTGTGAACGGACAGCCCGAGGGTGACGGCGATCTGCCGGTTGGGCAGACCCACGGCCGCCAGGCTCACGATGTCGATCTCACGGGAGGTCAGGGTCGAGTGCGTGTCGGTGGACGGGTTGTCGGCGCGGGCCAGTTGACGTGAGATCTGCTCGATCGCCTGTCGCAGTTCGGGTTCGGCGACCGTGTGGCTCAGCAGGCGCAGTTGGTTGTGGGCGATCCGCACCTGTTCGCGGAGTCGGCTGTGGTCGGGTTGGGGTTCGCGGGACGTGATGGCTGTGCGCACGACGAGTTCGTGCTCGAGCGCGCGCGCCTCCTGGGTGATGGCGTCGTGGATTCTGTCGCCGATCACCTGGGTGCCTCGGAACGCTCCGTAGATGATCGCCACCGGGCGCCGGGCGATGATGAGCGGCATCGCGACCACCGACTTCAAGCCTTCGACACGGATGACGGGGTCGTAGCGGTGGGTGATGCGATCGGATTCGAAGTAGTCGGAGACCGCCAAGGAACGCATGAGGGCCAATGACCGACCGCCCAGGCCTTCGTTGGCTGTCAGGGTGAGCCCGTTGAGCGCACCGGCCGTGGGACCTGCGAAGTGCTGGAGGCGAATCTGGCCGGAGTCGAGAACGCGCCCGCCGAACGCCAGCGAAACGCCGGTCGCCACCCGGATGCGATGAAGTGCGCGTGCCATGCCGGCGTCGAGGTCTTCGACGGTCGGCAGCCTCCGGGCGTCGGGGCTGGTGCCCGGATGCGCCGAGCTGGGCGCGGAATCGGTCATGCGGCGGGCGGTCTCCTCAGGACGATAGTGATGACGCCTAGGGTCCAAAGTACCGACACCGGCGCTCGGTGGCCCTACCGCTGCCGCAGCAGAAACCGCTGGACTTTGCCGCTGGGGGTCTTGGGCAATTCGTCGACATAGTGGACGACGCGGGGATAGGCGTGCGCGGCGAAACCGGTTTTGACCAGCTGCTGCAACTGGGCCGTCAACTCGTCGGAACCGTCGATGCCAGGTCCGAGCACCACGAAGGCTTCGAGAACCTCCCCGCGCAGCTCGTCCGGTCGGCCGACCACGGCCACGTCGACCACCTGGGGGTGAGTGATGAGCACGCTTTCCACCTCGAACGGACCGATGCGGTATCCGGCCATGATGATCACGTCGTCATCGCGCGCGGTGAACCAGAAGCGGCCGTTCTCGTCGACGTGGCCGGTATCTCCGGTGAGATACCAGGCGCGATCCTCGGTGAATCGGTGCGCGGTCTTGTCCGGGGCGTCGAGATAGCCGGTGAAGAACATCAGTGGGCTGGACGCGACGTCGATGGCGATCTGGCCGTCGACGATGCCGGTCGCGAAGCCGGGCATCGCGAATCCCATCGAGCCCGGAACCACGGGCGCGCGCAGTGCGTCGTGCCAGTGGTTGTTGATGAACATGCCGTGTTCGGTCTGGCCGTAGTGGTCGCGCACCTCGGTGCCCAGCGCTGTGCGCGCCCATCCGATGACGTCCGGGGTCAACGGCTCACCGGCGGAGGACGCGCGTCGCAGCGCGAAGCCGTCGATGCTGGGGTCCTTGCTCAAGGTGCGGTAGACGGTCGGGGCACCGGCGAAGTTGGTGACACCGAACTCGGTGAGGACGCGCGCGGTCACCGCGGCGGAGAACCCGGCGTGCAGCAGCAGATTCGGCCGCCCGACGGCCATCGGGCCGAGCACGCCGTAGTAGAGGCCGTAGGCCCACCCCGGGTCCGCGGCGTTCCAGAAGACATCGTCGTCGGTGACGTCGAGGCCGTATGTCATGTAACAGGCGAAGGCGGCCAGGGCGCGCACCGGAATCGGCACACCCTTCGGTGCGCCGGTGGTTCCGCTGGTGAACAGCAGGATCAGCGGTGCGTCACCACCCACGGCCACCGTCTCGGTGGTCGGCATGGATTCGTCGACGAGCCGGTCGAACTGTTCACCGGCGACGATGGTCGTGACCTCGAGCCCGTCGAGCTTGCCGACCTGGCTGGGTTCGGTGACCACGACCCGTGCCCGCGCGGCCGTGAGGCGCATCTCGATGGCGGGAGCGGCGAAGGCAGTGAACAGCGGGATGTAGACCGCGCCGAGGCGGGCGATGGCGACCAGCGCGATCACCAGTTCTGCGCGTTTGCCCATCAGCACCCCGACCCGATCGCCGCGGCCGATCCCCCGAGCGGCGAGTGCGGTCGCGAAACGTCGGGAGCGTTCGGCCAGGTCACCGTAGGTGAGCTCGACCGGTATCAGGCGTTCGCCCTCGGACTCGACGACGGTGAACGCGACCGCGTCGGGGTCGCGGCGGTCGACGAGCAGTGCGGCGACATCGGCATCGGGTGCGGCGAAGGTGTGCAGCCACTCCTCGATGGAGTGCGCCACCGCGGCGGGATCGACGCCGGAGGGGGTGGTGGGTGTCATCGTTGACCTTCTTCAGTCTGTGCTCTGTAAGTTGGGTCACAGTTTCGATCCAGTGTGACACTTGCCGGTACCCCCGAAAGTGGGTAGCGACGTCGAAGCTGGAGAACCGGTCGGCCCGCAGCTGATCACTCCGGCTTGCGGTACCGACCGGATGCGGTGGACAACTGCGCGCCGCGTGCACCGAACCGCTCGAGCAGGTTGCTGAATTCGTTGCCCTGGCCGACCGCGAGTCGGAGCCGCGCGCCGGGTCCGGTGGGTGATAATCGCCGCGGAAGCTCGGCGGGTGCCGGGCCGCGGCGAAGGGCGGATCGATGACCGCGATCGGGTTGGTCTTCACCGGAGTGGCTGTGCTGGTGCACGGCTACATCTTCGTGATGGAGTCGCTGCAGTGGACAGCGCCGCGGACGCGAGCGACGTTCGCGATGTCGGCGGCAGACGCGGAAGCCACCAAGGAGATGGCCTTCAATCAGGGGTTCTACAACCTCTTCCTGGCCGTTGTCGCGGCGATCGGAATGGGGTTCACCGCGTTCGGCGACAAGGGAACAGGGCTCGCGCTGGTGCTGGCCGGTGCGGGTTCGATGGTGGCCGCCGGGGTGGTGCTGCTGGCGTCGTCACCCGCCAAGGCCCGTCCGGCCCTGATCCAGTTGGTTCCGCCGCTGATCGGTTGTGTCGCCTTGGTGATCGCCCAACTCTGAGCATGCCCCTGGCCCAGCTACCGAGGCTGTCGGCGAGGGATCACCGGTGGACGAGCGCGGCCTGTTGCCGTTCGCATCGGGTGCGGCCGGCCGGTGGCGGTTCGATCAGCCGAGCGTCCATGAGCTCGCGCTCGATTGCCGCTGCTGCGTAGTGCATCCCGGCGCCGCGCAATTGCTCGATCCTGGCGCGGACCCGGTCGATCCCGTACGACCGGACAACCTCGGCGATCCCGACCCTGCCGCCCGGATTCGCGGCGAATCCCGCAGCCGTGCTACCGATCTCCATTGCAAGCCCCCCAACGGGAATCCCTACTGATCCCACCGCACAGCCTAACGGCTTGCACGTGCATCTGCACGTGCACGGCGTCCGGTATCGAGGTGTAATAGGTTGTGGCACACTCAGGTTCGGGACGTTGCATGCCGACAGGAGTGGCCGTGAGCGAGGATTTGACCGCCGTCGCCGGCGTGTGCGCAGGGCAGGATTCGGATGAGGACCCCGCCTTGCTCCGCCGGGTGCTCGGGGTGCGCCTGCGGCGTTTGCGTGAGTCGGCCGGTATCAGCGGGGATGCCGCCGGGCGGGTGATCCGTGCTTCCCATTCGAAGATCAGTCGACTCGAGGCCGGTCGAGTCAGCTTCCGCGCCGTCGATGTCGACGATCTGCTGACCGCGTACGGGGTGCGCGATGCCGATCTGCGTGACGAATACCGGCACTTGGTGGAGCGCGCCAACCGGACCGGGCGGTGGCAAGCGGGCACGGATCTGACGGCCTCGCGACCGGACACCTACCTGGCACTCGAGGAAGCCGCCTCCCTGATCCGCTCCTACGCGCCGAGCTTGATGCCGGATCTGGTGTGGACGCCCTCCTACGCGCACACCATCTTCGCGATCGCCGACCGCCAACCGGCCGCTGATATCCAGCGACGCATCGAATTGCTGGCACGGCGGCAGCGACTGCTCACCCGCGCGGATCCGCCCCGGGCCTGGTTCGTCATCGAGGAAGCCGCGCTGCGCCGACCGCTCGGTGGGGCGCAGATCTGGCAGGGACAGATGGACCATCTCGCCGAGTTGGCGCAGCGTCCCAATATCACCGTGCAGGTGCTACCCGATCACATCGGTGGACCGGCCATCAGTGGAACCCCTTTCACCATGCTGCGTTTCGCGGCGCCCGAGTTGAGCGATATCGCGCACTATCTCCATCTCGCCGGACCCCAGTTCCTCGACAAGCCCGCCGAGCTGGACCGCTTCAACTCGGCCTGGGATCGGCTGTGCGTCTGTGCCTATCCGCCCGAGCGGACCACGCAGCTGCTGGACACGCTGCGAACCACCTGTTCCACCGTCGACCTCTCCCTGTAGCGAACACCGATCAGAACAGAGATCCCATGCCCGACAACGCCTCCGGTGCCCTGTCCACCGACGTCGACACCACGATCGCCCACGAAGCACGCGTCTACGACTACTGGCTCGGGGGCAAGGACAACTACCCCGCCGACCGGGCGCTCGGCGATGCGATCGCTGAGCATGTTCCTGCTATCAAGACGATGGCGCGCGCCAACCGCGCCTTCCTCAGCCGAGCGGTTCGGCACCTGGTGGGCGAAGCGGGCATCACCCAATTCCTCGACATCGGGACCGGAATCCCCACGGCCGGAAACACCCACGAGGTCGCTCAGCAGCTCGATCCCAACGCGCGGGTCGTCTACGTCGACAAGGATCCGATCGTGCTCGCCCACGCCCGCGCGTTGATGAGCAGCACCCCGCAGGGGCGCACTCGATTCATTCACGCGGACCTGCACGACCCGCGGTCCATCCTCGACCACCCCGACCTCGCCGACACCCTCGACCGCGATGAACCGGTTGCCATCATGCTCGTCGCGATCATGATGTATTTCGCCGACAACGACCGTCCCCAGGAGGTCATCGCCGCCCTCCTCGACGCCGTCCCCTCCGGCAGCTACCTCGTGATCACCCATCCCACCGCTGATTTCGCACCCGAGGCGATGGCCGGAGTGCAGGCGGCCGCACAAGCCTCGGGTATCTCCTTTCACCCCCGCAGCAACGCCGCCACCAGTGAGTTGTTCGCCGGAACCACCCTCATAGATCCGGGCCTGGTCCCCGTCGCCGCCTGGCGACCCGAACTCATCGACCGCCCCGCCGCCGTCGCCGAGGCCGACAGCGCCTGGTACTGGGCAGGTATCGGCCGCAAACCCTGATCGTCGCGCGGACCGGCCTGGTCGGCGCTCAGTCCAACAGGTCGGGATCGCTGCGCATGATCTGGGTGAACAGCGGTTGGGCCTGGAACCATCCGGCAAGTGGGCTGCCGAGTTGGGCGTGGCTGGTCACCGCGACGTCGTGGTCGATCAGTTTCGGGGTGCCCGCCGCCATCGCCAGCAGTTGGGCCTGGCAGGAGCGTTCCATCGTGATGAACCACCACACTGCCTCGGCCACCGAACCGCCACCGGTCAGCAGGCCGTGGTTCTGCAGGATCACGGCCTTGTGCGAACCCAGAGCGGCGGCGATGCGTTCGCCTTCCTCCTGTTCGTTCACCACGCCTCGGTAGTCGGTGTAGAGGCCGTGATCCTGGTAGAACGCACACGCGTCCTGGGTGATCGGGTCGAGGTGAATACCCAACGACGAGAACGCTTTGCCGTAGATCGAATGCGAATGGGCCGCGGCGATCACGTCCGGGCGTGCTTTGTGGACCTGGGAATGGATCACGAACGCCGCGCGGTTGACCGGTGCGTTTCCAGCAAGAACGTTGCCCTCGTGGTCGACGAGGATCAGGTCCGAGGCGGTGATGTGGTGGAAACTCATGCCGAACGGGTTCACCCAGAACCACTGCGGGTTCTCCGGATCACGCACGGTGATGTGCCCGGCCACCCCTTCGCTGAAACCGAAACGGCCGAACAGTCGGAAACCGGCAGCCAATTGCTGCTTGCGGTAGGTGCGTTCCACCTCGATCGACTCGAATGTCGGCGGCAGCGGAATCTGCGCACTGGCGGTCTGTGGTCCGACGGCCGCGGCCAACTCCTCGGGCAACGTCTCGGTCATGGTCGCACCTCTCACTCGACAGCATTCCTATCGGATAGAGATCGCTATCCGATAGTGGTGTGTATCCTGACAGGCGACGAAGGTGTGGTCAAGGCCACAGCCCTATGGAGGAGAAGGCGCGCATGCCGAAGGGTCCGACCAAACGCCGTCCCCGAACTCAGGCCAAGTTGCTGCAAGCCGCACGGGAGCTGTTCGCCGAGAAGGGATTCGGCGCGACTTCGGTCGGAGACATCTGCGGGCGAGCCGGGTACACCAGCGGGGCCTTCTACTCGAACTACAGCTCCAAGGACGAGTTGTTCTTCGCCCTGTTCGACGCCCACGCCGCCGAGCTGATCGAACGTCTGCGCGACAAGCTCACCCGATTGCGGGAACAATCGGCCACGATCGACGAGCTCGTCGCCGCGGCGACCGAGATCGGCCCCGAGGAGCGCAGCTGGTATCTGATCAGCACCGAATTCACGCTCTACGCCATTCGCAATCCCGCCGCGGCCAGGACCCTCGCCGACCACGACGCCAAAGTTCGAGCGCTGTTCATTCCGCTGCTCGATGTTCTACGGCGAGAGTTCGATGTCACTGTCCCGGTCGACCTCGACCACCTGACCAGGGCTGTCATCGCGCTGCGCGAGGGCGGTCTGGCCCAGAGCCTTGTCGAACCCGACCGCCTCGCGCACGGTGAACTCGAGCGGACCTATCTGCCCGCGCTGGTGCTGACTCCGCTGCGGCCACCAGGGGCGTCGATCGAGCTCCGACACGACGGCCGCTGACCTTCTCGCTCAGGTCAGGCGGCGGGGTCGGGCGACGGCGAGGCCGCCAAGGCACCGTCGACATCCGGTTCGTCGTCTTCGGTCGGCGGTTCGGTGGTCGCGTCGATCTGCTCGCCGATGTACCGGATGACCACCGCGATCATCGCGACCACCGGTACCGCCAGGAAGGCGCCGGTGATCCCGTAGAGCGAGCCGCCGGCGGTGACGGCGAGCAGCACGATGACGGCGTGGAGTTCCATGCTGCGGCTCTGCAGAACAGGTTGCAGCACATTGCCTTCCAGCTGCTGCACCGCGATGACGATGCCGAGCACGATCAGTGCGGTGGTGAGTCCGTTACCGACCAGTGCGACGAGGACGGCGAGCGCACCGGCGACGAAAGCTCCGACCATCGGGACGAATCCGCCGATGAAGGTGATCACCGACAGCACCAGCGCCAGCGGAACATCGAGGATGAACAGTGCCGCGCCGATGAGAACGGCGTCGACCATGCTGACAACCGCTTGAGTACGGATGAATCCACCCAGGGTCGCCCAGACTCGTTCCAGGACGGCTTCGAGATGGCGGCCGCTGCGGTTGCCGGACACCCGATGCATCCAGGGCAGGAAACGCGTGCCGTCCTTGAGGAAGAAGAACACCAGCACCAAGACCAAGAACACGGTGATCAGGACCGAGGTCGCGGTAGACACACCGGTGAACACACCGTTGGCGATCTGCGTGCCGCTGGATTGGAGCCGGCCCACGATCGCGTCGACCGCGGAATCGAGTTGCTCGTCGCGCACGCGCAACGGTGGCCCCTGGATCCAGTGGCGTACTTGGTTGACCCCGTCGGTGGCTTTGTCGGCGAGTTGGGGTGCTTGATCGGCCACCGAGGGCACGATCAGCGCGATGACCCCGGCCAGCATCGCCACGAACCCCAGCAGGGTGATCGACGCGGCCAGCGCGGGCGGTAGCTTGTGCTGGGTGAGCCAGCGGGTCGGTGGCCACAGGATCGTGGTGACCACGATCGCCAGGGCGATGGGCAAGATCACGACCCACAGTCGGGCGGTGACCGTGCCGAGGACCCAGGCTCCCAGCGCGATCGCGACGACGCACAGCGACCATTTGGCCAGCCACAGGAGCCCGGCTCCGATCACTTCACCGCGGTCCCGCAACGACTTTCCGTTCGGATGCGCTCGACTGGTCTTTTTCACGGGTCCGCTCACGTTGTTAGTTTGGCACGGCAGCCGACGATCTCGGTGGATCGGAAGTTGTCGGTCCTTCGGTTCAGTGTTTCCAGACAACTGCCCGAGCAGCGGAGGTCACCCAGGATGGTGGCCGTGGGGCCACCATCCTGGGTGAACACTCGCTGCCCGGGTTCAGTTGGACTGTGCTGCGGGAGCCGCAAGGCAACGAGTTCTGTGTCGTCGCTGCCGAGGGTTCACCTGATGAAGCCTGGGGATCACCCAGGCAGGAGGACACTAACGCGATACGCCACGACGTCCGGTGACCAAACCGACGAGGAACAGCAGGACGACCGCGCCGGCGATGCAGGTGAAGAAGCTGAACCAGAGCCCGCCGCCGGCGACATCGACACCGAACAGTGTGAGCAGGAACCCGCCGAGCAGGCCGCCGACGATACCGACGACGATGTTGAGCAGGATTCCCTGCTGGGCGTCGGTCTTCATGATCTTGCTGGCGATCCAACCGGCGAGGCCGCCGATGATGATCCATCCGAGGATACCGAGACCGAGCATGGGCTACTCCAATCGTGCTGGCGACCACCCGGATCGGTGGTCGCTTCGCCAGCGTCATACCCCTACCTCGCGCAGCCAATCAGGCAACGGTCGAATTCGTGCGAGGGCAACGGTCGAAGGCGGGGGAATCCGGGCGTGGCTGTTTGGGACGCGAATTTCGAGGTACCACGACGGTGCGGCCGTCGGCCGCACGAGCGCGTCACCACCTCGTGGAGGAGAAGTTCATGGATCCCCTGGACATCATCGCTCAGTGGCGTCGAGACATCGCGACCGCCGACAATGCCGGCCACGATGGCGCGCAATCGCGGTTGCGCGGTGCATGGCCGGCGTCGGCCGGAGCCGACGCGCAGGACGGACCGGCCGCCGAGAACGACGGATCCAGCCGACGGACCGGAACGACCGACAAGAGCTGAGCCTCGACCGGTCGAACCGGCGGAGCGTCGGTAGGGTCTTTTGCCTCGCGGACGCCGCCGACAGGTCAGCGGGAGAGTGGTGTGGTCGCCGGGCCCTCCAGCACGGTGCCGTCCGGTGCGAAGCGGGACCCGTGCAGGGGACAGTCCCAGGTCTTCTCGGCATCGTTCCAGTTCAGGATGCCCCACAGGTGGGTGCACACCGCCGACACGGCGTGGGACTCACCGCCGATGGTGCACCGAGCGGTGGGATGGAGGCCGCGACGTTCGACCTTGCCCTCGCCTTCAGGCGGGGCCGCACCGTCGTCGGGGCCCACCAAGTGGAGCCATCCGGTCGACATGTGCCGAGCCACCGCGGCGTTCGCCTGCACGCCCGCGAACAGCGTTTTCGCCGCCCCGGAACGCCAGCCGTCATAGGCGCCCGACCATGCGGGCTCTCGATCGGTCAGTCGTCCGACCAGCTCCAGCGCGGCGGCGACGCCGTTGGTCATGCCCCACTTGGCGAATCCGGTCGCGCACTGCACCTCGTCGAGGCCTGGTTGCACCGCGCCGACATAGGGCAGTTCCGAGATCGGGTGGTAGTCCTGTGCGGACCAGCGGTCCAGTAGTCGCGCGCCGGGGAACCAGCGATCTGTCCAGTCCAGCAGCTGCGCGACGTGGTCGGCTTCGGAATCGGCACGGCCCACGTCGTGGCCGTGGCCGCCGACCAGCAGGACATCGTCGGTCTCGGTGGGGCACCAGCGCAACGAACGGGTGGGCTGACCGGCGCTGACGAACATCTCCTGTGAAATCGGGCCGGGCACCTCGAACGCGGCCAGGTAGGACCGCTGCGCGGTCAGTTGCGCGGCGAGGCCGAGCCGATCGAAGACCGGCGACCCGGTCGCCACGATGGCGCTGCCCGCCGATACCTCACCCTGATCGGTGCCGATCACGACGCCTGACTTGCTTCGGCGAAGTCGGCGCGCGCGCGTCGATTCGAAGATCCGGGCGCCGTGCGTCTCGATATCGGTCGCGAGCGCCCCGAGCACCGCGACCGGGTCTACCTGCGCCTGCTCCCTGAGCCGGACACCCCCGTGCGTGGGAAAGGGGGCCTCGAGCTCGTCGACGAGCTGGGTGGGCAGACCTATCGCCCGGGTGGCTTCGTACTCGGCGCGGACCGCCGCGACTTCGTCGGCATTCTGCGCGTAGGTGACGGCGGGGACGCGCTGCGTAGCGATCTCGTGGCCGAGACAGAATTCCAGCAACCAGTCGAAGCCCGCCTGATTGGCGGCCAGGTACCGCGACAGCACCGGGATGCCGTGACGACGGGCGATCGCTTGTGCGCGGGTTCCCTGTAGCAGTGAGATCTTCGCAGTGGAAGCGCCGGTGGTCACGGCGCCGACTCGACGTGCCTCCAGCACGGCGACCTCGCGGCCCTGCTCGGCCAGGAGCAGCGCCGTGGTCAGTCCCACGATCCCGGCCCCGATCACCACGGTGTCGACCTCGATGTCACCGACGAGGGGTGGTCGGGTCGGCGTCGGTGCGTCGGTGAACCAAAACGATGTCATGGGGACCGCATACCCCGGTACGTCGAACGAAACGAACTACTGCTCCTGACTGCCTTCTCTGGCGTCCATGTACCCGCCCTCGGCCAGATCGGCCAGTCGTGACAACGATTCGCGATTGCGTGGCCGCAGCGCCACCGCCTGTAGCGCGGGCGGCATCAGTCGACCGGGCCCGCGGACGGCTTCTTCGGTCATCACCGCTTCACACGAGGTGGGGCCGGTGGCGCGTAACTCCACCCGCACGATCGCGGCGCCGATGGGCCAGAGCCTGGCATCGAGTTCGATGCTGTGCGGCGAATCGACCGCGCGGACCGCGGTGGTGTCCTGAATGGTCAAGGGCCACATCCCGACGCTGTGATGAATGCGAGCTCCCACCTCGGGCCAGGTGTCGTCGACTCCGCGGATGTGGGAGGCACCCACCACCCAGCTCGCGTATGCCCATCCATCGGCGAGCACCGCGAACACCTCGTGCATCGGGGCCTTGATCGTGCGCGTCACCTGGACCATGTCGGGGTCGCTCCTTTTGCCGGGTCAGTCCTCGCTCGGTCACAGTGCCGCTTACCCGGTCTCGCGACCGCGAACCCGGCAGCGCGCAGATCGAGGGCGACCCCGACAACATCGCCGAAACTCGGACGTCGCCGACCGTTCGCGGCACAGCGAAGGCCACGTGGTGCACATTCGAGTTCGTGGTGCGGCGAACGGGGGGCACTCGCATCACGGACGCGTGGCCCTTCCCCCTTCTACTGTATACACGATTCCGGGCCCTCATGAGGCGCTGATTCCTGGTCCATAATCGCTCGCGAAAGACGGAAAACACCAGGTGAGGAGTAGCGGATGCCCTATGTGCTCGAGTTCGGTGAGGTCGATCGAACGCAGGTCGCGATCGTCGGCGGTAAGGGCGCGAACCTCGGTGAGTTGTCGCGCATCGAGGGTGTCGAGGTGCCGGACGGGTTCTGCGTGACGACGGACGCCTTCGCGCGGACGGTGGCCGAGGTGCCCTCGCTCGACGAGCGGCTCGACGAGTTGTCGCGCCTCGAACCGGGGGATCGGGCGGCGATCGCCGCGCTGAGTGCGCGGTTGCGGCGCACGATCGAGGAACTGGTCGTTCCCGAGGACGTCGCGGCGGCGATCCTCGCCGCGCACGCTCGGCTCGGCGTCGACGGCGCCTACGCCGTGCGATCGAGTGCGACGGCCGAGGATCTTCCCACCGCGTCGTTCGCCGGTCAGCAAGACACCTTTCTGAACGTCGTGGGGTCGGGGGCGATCCTCGAGCAGGTCAGCCGGTGCTGGGGTTCGTTGTTCACCGAGCGCGCCGTCACCTATCGGCTGCGTAATGCTTTGGACCAGAAGAAGATTCAGATGGGCATTGTCGTGCAGCGAATGGTGTTCGCGCGCGCCGCGGGCATCCTGATGACGGCCGACCCGGTGACCTCCGACCGGACCGTCGTGTCCATCGACGCCGGTTTCGGTCTCGGGGAGGCCCTCGTCTCCGGTGTGGTGAACGCCGACGTGTATCGGGTGCGCGACAACCGCATCACCGGCAAGACGATCGCCACCAAGAAGGTTGCCGTGGAGTCGGTGCCCGCGGGCGGAACGCAGGTGCGCGATATCGCGCCGGAGCGCCGCGACGAGCCGGTGCTCACCGATGCCGAGGTGCTGCGGCTGGCGCACCTCGGCCGCCGAATCGAAGCGCACTTCGGCAGTCCGCAGGACATCGAATGGTGTTGCGACGGTGACGATTTCCGCGTCGTCCAGAGCAGGCCGATCACCACCTTGTTCCCGATTCCGGTCGCCGCCGACACGGAGAACCACGTCTACGTGTCGGTCGGCCATCAGCAGATGATGACCGACGCGATGAAGCCGTTGGGGATCTCGGTGTGGCAGCTGACGAGCAACGCGCCCATGCGCGACGCGGGCGGGCGGTTGTTCGTCGACGTCACCGCGATGATGTCCTCGCCCGCGAAAGGCACCGCCTTGGTCGAGGGACTCGGCAAGTCCGACCCGTTGATGGGCGACGCGCTGCGGACGGTTCTCGACCGCGGTGATTTCGTTCGTCAGGTGCCAGACGAGGATCCCGGCGCGCCGGCCACACCCCTCGGTGTCGCGCCCGCGCCGATCGAGACCGATCCCGACATCGTCACCGAGCTCATCGCCCGGAGCGAGGCGTCTCTGGCGGCCTTGAAGGCCGACATCGGGAACCGGTCCGGATCGGCGTTGCTCGACTTCATCCGGTCCGATATCCAGGAGGAGCTGCGGCGGGTCCTCTTCGATCCCCGGGGTTTGCGGGTGATCATGGCCGCGATGGAGGCCACGGAGTGGCTCAACGATCGGTTGCGCGAATGGCTGGGCGAGAAGAACGCCGCCGATGCCCTCACCCAGTCGATTCCGGGGAACGTGACATCGGAGATGGGTCTGGCACTGCTGGACGTCGCCGATGTGATCCGTCCGTATCCGCAGGTGGTGATGTACCTGGAACAGATCGAGGACGAGGATTTCCTGGAGGGCCTGGCCGAATACCAGGGTGGTGACGAGGCGCGAGGCGCGATCGAGAAGTTCCTCGACAAGTACGGCATGCGCTGCGCGGGCGAAATCGATATCACCAGGCCGAGGTGGAGTGAGAGTCCGGCCACGTTGGTCTCGACAGTCCTCGGCAATATCAAGAACTTCGGGCCGGGCGCGGGGAGTCAGCGTTTCGAGGACGGCCTGCGCGATGCCGAGCAGGCGGAACGGCAGATCCTGCGACGCCTGCGCGCCCTGCCCGACGGGGAATGCAAAGCTGCCGAAACCGCGCGGATGATCGAGCGCGTCCGAACCCTCGCCGGATACCGGGAGTACCCGAAGTACGCCATGGTCTGTCGCTACTTCGTCTACAAGCAGGCGCTGCTGCGCGAAGCCGAACGGCTGGTCGAGGCAGATGTACTGCGCGAACCACACGACATCTTCTACCTGCGATTCGACGAACTGCACGAGGTGGTTCGCACGCATCGGGCAGATCAGGAACTCGTCGACGAACGACGTGACGCGTTCGGTACGTATCGGTCACTCACCGCGCCGCGCGTGCTCACCTCCGACGGCGAGGCGCTCACCGGGGCGTATCGGCGCGAAGACCTGCCCACCGGCGCACTGCCCGGTTTGGCGGTGTCGGCCGGGACGATCGAAGGTCGCGCTCGCGTGATCGCCGATATCGCGCAGGCCGATCTCGAATCGGGCGACATCCTGGTCACCGCGTATACCGATCCGAGTTGGACTCCGCTGTTCGTCGGCATCGCGGGTCTGGTGACCGAGGTCGGCGGCCTGATGACGCACGGTGCGGTGATCGCCCGCGAATACGGTCTCCCCGCGGTGGTCGGCGTGGAACACGCCACCGAGCTGATCGGTGACGGGCAGCGCATCCGGGTGAACGGCACCGACGGCTACGTCGAAATCCTCTAGCCGACGGACTCCGGCCGAATCGAGACGGTTAAATCCCGCAGGTCGGCGCAATTGTGCGCCAGAATGTCGCCATGCGGACATTCGCCAAGATGTTGCACGCCGTCACTGTCGGGGTTTTGATCGTCGCAGCAGGTCACGGGGTTGCGGCCGCCGCACCCACCGGCAGTGCTGATGGTCTGCTGCCGTGGCCGGCCGCCGGGCCGGACGGCGTGCAGGCATCGGGTGCGGCGCTCGCGGACGGGCTCACCGGCACGGTGGTGTGGTCGCGCGAAGCGAACACGCCGATCCCGATCGCCAGTATCGCCAAGGTGATGACGGCGGTCGTCGTCATCGTCTCCGGTGATCTCGAACGGCCGGTGACGGTGCCGCAGGAAGCGAGCGCGTACTGCGCCAGGGAGAACGGAAGCACCGCGGGGTTGGTCGCGGGCGAGGTGCTCACCGCGCGCCAGCTCCTGTACGCACTGCTCCTGCCGTCCGGCTGTGATGCCGCCTACACCGTCGCCGAGTCGTTCGGCCCAGGGCAGGGCGGTTTTCTCGCCAGGATGAACGACACCGCGCGGGTAATGGGTTTGGCGGGAACACATTTCAGCGACCCGAGCGGTATGCCCTATCCCACCGACCACTCCACCTATTCCACACCGGCGGATCTCGTGGCGCTGGGTGTGCGGGCGATGAACCTGCCGCTGTTCCGAGAGATCGTCGGTTCGAGGCATTTCCACGTTCCCGCCGGACCCGCCAACCGCGAGCACCACTGGGAAACGACGAACCGCATGCTCGACGAGTATCCCGGGACCATCGGCATCAAAACCGGCAACACCAACGCGGCGGGGCACTGCCTGATGTTCGAGACGGTCCGGGCGGGCATACCGCTGATCGGTGTGGTTCTGCACAGCTCGGACCACAGCAGCGCCGCCGCGAGACAGGACGCCGAGCGCATGCTGAACTGGGCTTACGACCCGATCCTGCGAGTTCTGCAACCCGTCGGCGGCTGAGGACCGGCACGATCGGTGCGCACGGCTTAACATTCGGGATGTGCGCGGTGGCGGTTGGTTTCGGGTCCTCGTCTGCCTGGTCGTCACGGGCAGCACCAGTGGATGCGTGGGCGCGGTCGACCGGGCCGATTTCGAGGATCGGATCCGAACCCGGGGCGGCGGATTGGTGAGCACGCTGCCGCAGGCGGCCGTCGCCGCGCTGACCCAGCGAACCGGCGCCACCGACCTCGAGGCGAACCTCATCATCCTCACCCCGCCGAACTCGACCCAGTTCCGCCTGACCTTGCACGACCAGCCCGCGCAGATCACCAGGTTCCTGGCCGACGACGAAGTACTGGCCGCTCGGGCGCCCACTGTGCGCCTGCGTGTTCGGCCACCCGATCGATCGCGGCAGCTCGACGACTATTCCTTCACCCTCGGCGCGCTCAGCGCACCACGCCCGGTACGGGTTTCGGCGTCCGACGACCTCGACAGCGAGAATTTCACCGTCAGCGAGGTACCCGGCCTGTCGCGACTGGAAGACATCGTCGACACCGCCCGCGAGCGGAGCGCACTGGCCGACGGCCAGGTGACCGTCATCGTGGTGAGTCGTTTCGGCCGCGAAATTCGCATAGTCGCCAACGTCTTGTCACCACGCTCGGAGATGATCGCCGAATTCGATCGCACCGGTACGTTCCTCCGAGTACAGCAGGTATAACGAATGCGACGGTTACGGGTGTCAGCAGCGGCCGTTCTCTGTGCCGCTGCCTTTCTCACTCTCTTCGTGGCCGTTGTGGTCTGGCCCGGCGAAGCGAAACTCACCGCACCCCTGTTCTGTTCACCCCCGGCCACCGAACCCGTGGTCGTCTCGGACACGTTCCACGACTCCGAGGGGACCTCGACCAACTACACGCTGTACTGCGTCGGCGACCGTGGCGAGCTCACCGACGAGGGCTTCGCACTTCCCATGCTGGCGCTGTTCGCCGCTCACGCACTGATCTTGACCGCGCTGGTCGTGCTCGCGGTCCTGATCGGCCGCGTCGGCCGTCGAAACGACCCAGCGGAGGAACGTATCGAGCGTCCGAGAGACCGCTGATCGCAGCGGTCAGCGGAAAATGTTGCCGCACTCGAGCAATCGAAATCTCGACGGTCTCACCCGATCGCGGGCACCTGTTCGGCCGACGCGGGCGGAGGCGGTGGAGTTCCGTCACCGAAGGGCCGTCCACCCAGCTCCTCGCGATGATGCGGGGTCAGCCAGTTCGACAGGTCCGGCCCTGCGGGGACGATCCCGGTGGGGTTGATGTCGCGGTGCACGGCGTAGTAGTGCTCCTTGATCTGCCCGAAGTCGATGGTGTCGCCGAACCCGGGGGTCTGGAACAGGTCGCGGGCGTAGGCCCACAGCACCGGCATCTCGCTGAGTTTGCTGCGGTTGCACTTGAAATGGCCGTGATAGACGGGGTCGAAGCGGGCAAGTGTGGTGAACAACCGGACGTCGGCCTCGGTGATCGTGTCGCCGACCAGATAGC
Organism: Nocardia sp. NPDC058633; assembly: GCF_042717045.1. NCBI lineage: Bacteria > Bacillati > Actinomycetota > Actinomycetes > Mycobacteriales > Nocardiaceae > Nocardia > Nocardia sp. NPDC058633. The sequence continues at coordinate 216,877 of NZ_JBHXRA010000009.1, read as the reverse complement.
GCTGGGTGCGCAGCCGCTCGGTGACCCGGTCGAGTGCGGCGAAAAGCCGAGCGTAGGCAGTGTCGTACGCGTCCTGATCGCCGGCGAAACCACAGCGGTAGACACCGTTGTTGATGTCGCGGAAGACTTCTCGGTTGATCTCGTCGATCTGTGGGCGCAGCGATTCGGGATAGAGCTGCGGTGCGCCGGGCCGGTGGAACGCGGTCCATTCGGACGAGAAGTCGAGGGTCAGCTGTGCGTAGTCGTTGGTGACGACCTGCCCGGTCGCGATGTCGACCATCGCGGGCACGGTGATCCCCCTCGGATAGTCGGGGAACCGGGCCAGATAGGCGTCGCGCAGATGGTGGATGCCCAGGACCGGATCGACTTCGCCCGGGTCCAGATCGAAGGTCCAGCTGAGCTTGTCATGGGTGGGTCCGCACAGGCCCAGCGACAGTACCGGCTCGAGTCCGAGCAGCCTGCGCACGATCAGCGTTCGATTGGCCCAGGGACAGGCTCTGGCCGCGACGAGCCGGTACCGGCCGGCTTCCACGGGATAACCGTCACGTCCGTCGACGGTGATCCGCGTGGTGATGTAGTTGGTGTCGCGGCGGAACTCGCCCGCCTCGACATAAGTGCCCGCTTCGGCATCGCTCACCGACTCAGTCTCGCACACCCGGGCGCTCGCGCCGGTGAGCGTCGATCAGACGTCACCGACCGCGCTGTCGCGTGTGTGGCGTCCCGATGAACCCGCCAGTACCCTGTGCCCGTGAGACCGATGGGCAATGCGCCGGGCGGGACGGCGCGACCGCGTGTCGCACTGACCGCAGTCGCTGTAGTGGTTTTTGTGACCTTCCTCGACACCACGGTCGTCAGCGTGGCGCTGGGGGACATCCGCAGTGATCTGAGCGCCGACGTGACGGCGTTGCAATGGGTGGTCAACGCCTACACCGTGGTGTTCGCCGGTCTGATGTTGGCCGGTGGCTCGCTCGGGGACCGGTGGGGTCGCAAACGGGTGATGATCGTCGGGCTGGTGATCTTCTGCGCCGGGTCGGTGGTCTCGGCGCTGGCGAGCAGTGTCGCGATGCTCATCGCGGGCCGCGCGATCATGGGACTCGGCGCGGCGGCGTCGGAACCCGGGACGCTGTCGGTGCTTCGGCACATCTTCCCGGACGACCGGACGCGCGCGAAGGCGATCGGGGTGTGGGCGGCGGTGTCCGGGCTGGCCTTGGCAGCCGGGCCGGTGTTGGGCGGCGTACTGGTGCACGCGTACGGGTGGCGCTCGATCTTCTGGTTCAACCTGGTGATCGCGGCGGTGGCGCTAATCGCGGCGCTGTGGTCGGTCCCGGAAAGCGCGGACCCACGCCCTGAGCCGATCGACTGGGCCGGAGCTCTACTCGGCGCCACCGCGTTCGGATCGCTGATCTACGCCGCGACCCTCGGCCAGGACCGGGGCTACGCCGCGCCGTCGGTGTTGGCGCTGTTCGCGGTCGGAGCTCTCGCGCTCGCCGCCTTCATCGCCGTCGAATTGCGGGTCCGCGCTCCCATGCTCGACTTTCGCTACCTGCGCCTGCCCGCTGTGCGCAGCGCACTGGTGGTCGCCTTCGCCGTCTACTTCGGCATCTTCTCGATCTTCTTCTTCACCGCGCTGTATTTGCAAGTGATGCAATCGTATTCGGGTGCGCGCACCGCCACGGTCTTCGCGCCGATGGCCGCCACGATCGTGCTCGGTTCGCTGGTGGCGGGCTACTGGGTGGCCAGGCGAGGTGCCCGCACTCCCATGATCCTGGGCTGCGTGGTCGGTGCGGGCGGCATTCTGCTGACTCGGCACATGCTGGCCGGCACACTGCACGACCCCACGCTGTCGGCGGCGATGGCGGTGGCGGGCTTCGGCTTCGGGATCGCGGTGGTGCCCCTGACGTCGGCGGTGCTGTCGGGGGTGCCGGCCGAGCACTCCGGAATGGCTGCCGCGGTGACCAATACGATGCGCCAGGTCGGTTCGGCGTTCGGCGTAGCGGTGCTCGGCGCGTTGGTGAGTGGATTCCTGTCCTCGGACCTGAAGGCGCGCATGAACGAGTTGGGTCTGCCCACCACGTTGCAGCCCGACGCCATCCAGGCCGTGGAGATCGGTCGAATACCCGAGGGCGTCGACATCGGCCCGTACCTGAAATATCTGTCGAAAGTCTCCGAGGTGCTCAACGCCGGAAAAGCGGCGTTCCACCACGGACTCGATGTGGCTCTGCTCGTGTCGGCGCTGATGATCCTCGCCGCGGCGGCATTCACCGCACTCGATGCGGCCCGGCACCGCGACGACATCACCTAGCCGATCGGGTCGATCAGCGCTCAGGATCCGCCGACGGGGGCGGCAACGCCGAGTAGGGCCGTCTGCACTCGGAGTAGGTGGTCGATGTCGCCTTCGGTATCGGCGACGGCATTGCTGTAGAGGAAACTCTCGCCGAGGCGGACGAGGGCGAATGCCAGGGTCGTTCGGTCGATCGGGGGGCGGTACCCGTCGTGTAGCTGCGCGCGCTGGATGAGTCGCTCGACCAGTGCGACGCTGCCACGGTGCACCGGCCCGTCGGCCTGCGTGACCAGTCGGAGGGCCGCCGGTGCCTCGTTCTGCAGGTAGGTGCGCAATGCCGGGTCGGCGGCCAATCGGCGCAGGGCCCGATCGAAGACTTCGGAGATTCGGTGCGCACCACGGCTGGTGCATCGACTGTCGATGGCGGTGATCATGTGCTCGAACTGACGGGCGATGGCGGCCCCGAGCAGTTCTTCTCTGGTGCCGAATCGGCGGTAGATGGTGGTTCGACTGATCCCGAGTTCTGTTGCCACCGCGTGCAATTCCAGCCGTTCGCCGCGAAGGAAGATGCCGATCGCGGTGTCGAGCACGTCACTGCGAGGCGCCACGGGGGACAGGGGTACGGCTGGCTGTGCTCGATCGCCGGACAGTGGTGCGCGATCCGAGGCGGTGGGTGCGCCGGACAGGGGCGGCTCGGCGGGGCCGGCTGGTCGCGCGCCGAGGTCGACCGCACGCACAGTAGCCGGATCCAGGTGGCGCATCGCGGCGACGATGAGCGAGATCGTCAGATTCGCGGCCGCGGTGAAATCCAGGCGCTGGGTGATCGCCTGTTGCACGCCGCGCACCCCGATGTCGGCGACCGCCGCCGCGCAGAAGTCGGCGCTGGCGCCCCACTCCAGGTCGGCGCCGCCGTATTCGTGCCGGATCAGTTCGGCGACGGTGTCGGCCACCGACTGGATCGTGGCGGTCCGCAGTTCATGCGAGCGCCCCGCCGTCGGCGCCCCGAACAGCACATGGAAGCCCTCGGGGTGGGTTGCGGCGAAGTCGAACAGTGCCCGTGTTGTCGTCGCGACGTGCCGGTCGAGGTCGAAACCCTGTGCGCGCCGGTAGCTTTCCCTCATCCACTCCAGCAGGCTCATCGCCTCACGGCGTACACACGCGTCGAAAAGCTGGTCCTTGGTTCCGAAGTGCGCGTACAGCGTCGGTTTGGAGGTTTCGGCGGCGGTGGCCAGTTGTTCCATGGTGACGTTGTCGAAGCCGTGCGCGGCGAATACCGAGAGCACTCCGTCGAGCAGAGTGTCGTCGGACGGCCGCACCGCTGTGGAGCGGCGGCGCGGCCGGACGTCGGCCGGCTCCGAATCGGACCTGGTCATGATGCAGCAGACTACCGTCAGCCGTTGCGGGGATGGGCGAAGCAGTTGACCGGCATTCGATTCGCCGGGTCGAGCGCGTTGAGAACGTGCTGTGCGACAACCGGATCCGAGGCGGCGCCCGCGTGCTCGAAGATCGCCAGGGGGCACTGGTCCTGCACGACGATATTGCTGACGTTCGGGGCCGTCGGCCCCATGCCGCTGGTGTGCGGAGCCACCACCTGATCCCACCGGGTCATGATGAAGGTGTAGTCGATATCGGCGGGGTAGGCATCGCCGGCGTTCACCGCGTTCAGGTAGTCCGACCCACTCGTCATCTGCAGGCTCGCGCCGAATCCGAAGGCCTCCGACCGGAGTTGGAGGTCGTCCCATACCCCGAGCGCGTCGAGAGCACGGGCGATCAGCGCCTGACCACCCGCCCTGGTGCCGTCGTTGAGCGGGGTCAGGTTCACCGACTTGGCGACTTTGGCGGCTCCGCCCAGGTACTTGATGTACCAGCGTGGCATCACGGTGCCTTCGGAATGGCCGACCAGATCCACTTTCTGCGCCCCGGTGGCGGCGAGCACGCGGTCGATGAACGGTGCGAGCTCCTCGGCTGAGGAATCCCGCATGGACTTGGTGCCCGGGATCAGGTTCAGCGGTGGCGGCGCGGTCGGGTCGAGCCCGTAGTTCAGGGCGAACACGCAATACCCGTTGTTCGCCAGCAGTGGCGAGATGGTCGTCCAGTTGGCTGCCATCGTGGCGGTCAGGCCGTGTACGAGTACCACCGGCTCGGGATGTTCGGCGCTCGGTCGGCAGTTCCAATCGTTGGCTCCGGGCGGGGAGGCCCGGTCGACGAAGTGGACGATTCCGGGAATCAATCCGTACGGGACGGGGTACGGCGGCGCGGCTTGCGCTGCGGCGGGTGCGCCGGCAGCGGCCGCGCCCGCCAGTGTCGCGGCCAGGACCAGCCGCTTCATGGCGCCGGGACGTCGGCGGTGGGTGGGGATTCGGGCGGGAGAAGACATGAGCACTCCTAGGCATCGTTGTACCGCCACAAGTTCTAGCATTGCTTTACTGACAGTAAAGCGAGAATGCGCAAAATGCAGCTACAAAAGCCGAGTGCCTTGACAAGTCGACCGACGAACTGGAACGTTTGATCATGTGAGTTCCACGTGGCGGGATATCTGACGGGTACCCGGCATCCGCGCACAACACCGGCAGCGTTGCCGGTGTGGCGATCGGCCGACGTATGGGCATCAGCGCAGAAAGTGAACAACGACAATGCAATTGGCACTGACCGGCGATCGACTCGCCGCCGTCGAGCAGAAGCTCGGCGATCTCGATGTCCACCGGCGATCGCGGGTGGGCCGGGTCGCCGAGTACGACATGGTCGACCTGTGAAGCGCGTCGACCGGCCGGTGGTGGAGGTGACCGGCGGCAAGGTGCGGGGTAGGACAGTCGACGGTGTCAGTGCGTTTGTGGGGGTGCCTTATGCGGCGCCCCCGGCGGGTCCGGCTCGGTTCCGCGCGCCCGAACGGGTCGCGGACTGGGACGGGATGCGCGACGCGGACACACTCGGGCCCACCTGCCTGCAGGGTCCGTATCCGCCCGGGATCGAACAGCTTCTCGGCACCCACCTCGTGACAGGTCTGGAATCGCTGAATGTGAACGTCTGGACGCCCGGTGGTGGCGGGCTGCCGGTGATGGTGTGGATCCACGGTGGATCGTTCGTCCACGGCGCCAATGCGGTACCGGCCTATGACGGCGCCGGTTTCGCCCGCCACGGCGTTGTGCTCGTGTCGATCAACTATCGGCTCGGCGCGCCAGGATTCGCGGTACTCGGCGGGGCACCGGCCAACCGTGGTCTGCTCGATCAGCTGTTCGCGTTGGCATGGGTGCGCGACAACATCCGGGCATTCGGCGGTGATCCCGACAATGTCACTGTTTTCGGCCAGTCGGCGGGCGCGATGAGCATCGCCGCCCTGCTCGGTTCGCCGGCGGCCCGCGGCCTGTTCGGACGCGCGATCATGCAGAGCGGCAACCCCGAGACGGCGGCAACGGTCGAGGACGCCCGCCTGCTGAGTGGTGAACTCGGCAAGGCGCTGGGCGTACCCGCAACCGCGGAAGCCTTTGCGGCAGTGTCACCCTCGGCGATGCTGGCCGCGCAGGAGGCGCTTCGCGCGGACTTCGCCCGCTACCCGGACCCGGCACGCTTCGGTGCCTCGGTGCTGACCGCGGGCGCGGGCATGAGCTTTTTTCCCGTCGTGGACGGAGATGTTGTTCCTGTCGTGCCGGTCGAGGCGATAGCGGCGGGCTCGGCTCGCGGAATCGCCCTGCTCGCGGGCTACACCACCGAGGAGTTCCGGCTGTTCACGGTACCGACCGGGCTCGAGGATGCGATCACCGTCGACACGCTGCCGTTCGCCCTCGCGCGCTTCGGTATCGGTGCTTCGGCGATCAGGCCGTACGCGGTCAACCGCCCTGAGGCCACCGCCGGAGACCTGTTGGCGGCGATGGTTACCGACGCCGTATTCCGTGGTCCGACAAAGCAACTCGTCGAACTCCAAGCTGCTGTCGAGACTCCCGCGTACCTCTACGAATTCGGCTGGCGGCGCGAAGGCCTGGGTGCGATACACGCACTGGAGGTTCCCTTCGTCTTCGACACCCTGGCTGCGGCAACCAGCCTCACCGGCCCGAATCCACCGCAGCGCCTAGCTGACGAAATGCACTCGGCCTGGATCGGTTTCGCCACCGACGGTGACCCCGGCTGGCCCCGGTACGCCGAGGACCGGTCGGTGATGACCTTCTGCGAGCCCGCCTCGAAGCTGGTCTGCGACCCGCGCGCCGATGAACACGCGACCCGATACCCCGGGCGGCGGGACTGATCCACGGCCGCCTGTCGACCCCTCCTGGACGCGGCGGCCTGTCGGGACGTGTGTGCGTGCTACGCGGAACCGCGGGTCGTGATTGCCATCGCGGCGTGCGGAAGGGACGAACTGTTGTGCGAGCTTCCGTGAACCTGGACAGAGGAAGTCCTGGCGCGGCAGGGACATCTCACGCGCTGTCGTCCGCTGTCAGTAACCGTGTTACTCTCTGTCGGCGCTGGTGTGACAGGCATCATGATCTGCATCTCCGGCGGCCTGAATCACTGCGGCGACGATGCCGACGGTGGTGTCGACTGAGAGGTTCTCGATGAAGCGACAGGGTCTTGCACGGATGCGGCCGGGTGCCGCGCGCATCCTCGCGGTGGTGGTCTTGGCCGCCGCGACGGCGGTGAGCGGCGTGGTGACGCAGACGCGGGAGGCCGCGGCCGATCCGATCGACTCGTTCTATACGCCGCCGGACCGGATTCCGCAGGAACCGGGGGCGATCATCAAGACCCAGCCGATGACGTTGTTCGTCACACCGCCCACCGAGCAGGGGTGGCCGGGCCGGGCACAGCACGTGATGTACACGTCTCGACTGCAGGACGGGTCCGCGGTCGCGGTGAGCGCGACATTCATCGAGCCCACGGGTCCGTGGCGCGGACCGGGACCGGTTCCGACGGTGGTCATCGGACCGGGCACGTCGGGGCAGGCCGACCGCTGCGCGATGTCGAGGGCGTTCTCGACGGGGGTGTCGGTGTCCGCCGAACCGTTGGGGGTCTCGGCGAACCAAGAGCTGCCGTCGTCGACGGTATGGAGCGGGCTGGGTGCGCGGGTGCTGGTGACCGACTACATCGGCCTCGGTACACCCGGAATGCACACCTACGCCAATCGATTCGACAGCGCGCACGCGATTCTCGACGGTGTTCGCGCCGCGAACAATCTGGGCGGGGTCGGACCGGAGACACCGGTCGTGCTCTGGGGCTACTCCCAAGGCGGTGGCGCCACCGCGGCCGCCGCGGAGATGCAGCCGAGCTACGCGCCCGAGCTGAATCTCAAAGGCACGTGGGCCGGGGGACCGGTCGCCGACCTGGCCGCGATCCTGGAAAAGATCGACGGGGCGCTGATCGGGGGTGCGATCGGGTTCGCTGTCAACGGCATGCTCGCGCGCTACCCCGAATTGCAGCGGGCGGTCGACCAGGTCATCAGCCCGGCGGGACGCGCCATGCTCGAGACGTTGAGCAACTCCTGCATCGCTGACGTGATCACCTACCACCCCTTCCTGAAAACCGAGTCGCTGACCCGCGACGGGCGTCCGCTGTCGGCCCATCTCGGCGAACTGCCCGAAGCCGGTCCTGTCTTGGCGGAACTGCGCGTCGGAAACTCCACCCCGGCCACTCCGGTCCTGATCACGAGCGGCCTCAACGACGACACCGTTCCGTACGGTCAGGCCCGCCGATTGGCCGAAGACTGGTGTGGCAAGGGCGCGACGGTCACCTTCCGCACGAACGATCTTCCGCCGATCCTGCCGGGAACCACCATTCCGAATCATTTCGGGCCGGAGATCATCGACGGTTTCGGACCCGACAACGCGTTCAGCTACCTGCTCGATCGCCTCGCCGACGCACCGGTTTCCGGCTGTAGCTTCGACTGAACAAGGATCTGTTGTGAAAGCCATCTCACGCCGCGCGATGCTGGTTGCCGCCGCAACCGCGAGCGGGATGTTTCTCGGCGCCCGACCTACGACCGCGCCGACTCCGATCGCATTGCGGGCCAACAACATTCCGCTGACCTTCGAAGAGCATCGAGTGGTGGTGATCGGGTCGGGCTTCGGCGGCGGCGTCAGCGCGCTGCGGTTGGCGCAGGCCGGTGTCACGGTGACGGTTCTGGAGCGTGGTCAGCGCTGGCCCAGCGGACCGAACGCCGAAACCTTCCCGCGTGCGTCCGCCCCGGACAAGCGGCTGCTGTGGTACCGGTCGAGCCCGAATCTGTTCGGCAGACCGCTCGCCTTCGACCCGTACGCCGGGCTGATCGAGGCAGTGCCGGGTGTGAACATGACCGCGCTGTGCGCGGCCGGTGTGGGCGGCGGTTCGCTGGTCTACCAGGGCATGTCGTTGCAGCCCGACGAGTCGGTGTTCAACGCGCACTTTCCGCAGGAGCTGGACTGGGCGAGGATGGACCGGGTGCACTATCCGCGAGTGGCGCGGATGCTGGGTCTGGCCGAAGCTCCGGACGAACTGATCGCCAGCGAAAACTACCGGGCCGCACGTGTTTTCGCGGACCGGGTGCGCGCGGCCGGGATGCCGCTGTCGAAGATCCCGATGCCCATCGACTGGGAATTCGCGATGGCCGAGCTGCGCGGGGAGATGAAGGCCTCCTACACCAACGGCGACGGTGCGATGGGTGTCAACAACGGCGGCAAACACTCTGTCGACGTCACCTACGTCGCCGCCGCCGAAGCGACCGGTCGGTGCCGGGTGCAGACTCTGCACGAGGTGACCGATCTCGAACGCGCCCGCGACGGCCGCTGGACCGTGCACGTGCAACGGCTCGACACGGCAGGCGTCGTGGTCGAGAACAAGGTGCTCACCGCGGGAGCGGTGATCCTGGCCGCCGGCAGTGTCAACACCACCCGGCTGCTGGTGCGGGCCGGTGCCAAGGGGCTGATCCCCGATCTCCCGGACGGGCTCGGTCAGGGGTGGGGGACCAACGCCGACCGCATCTACGTGTGGTCCGACCCCAACGCGGAATTCGGTGCGCCGCAAGGTGGCCCGGTGATCTACGGCAGCAGGAACTGGGACGATCCGGCGGCCGCGCACACCGTGGTCCAGGCATCCATTCCACCGCTGTCGCTGGATGCGGCCAGCACGATGCTCGTCGGTTACGGCGTCAGTGACAGTCGCGGCGCGTTCACCTACGACGCCGACCGCGACGACGCGATCCTGCACTGGCCGCACGACGGCGACCGGGTCATCCAGGACGATCACATCGGGCCCTCGGTACGTCGTATCGCGGGAGCCGACAGCATGCTGCTCGATACCAATGCGCTGTTCCCCTCGACTTGGCATCCGCTCGGTGGGGCGAGCATGGGCGCGGTGTGCGACCTGGACGGCCGCGTCCATGACCAGCCGGGCCTCTATGTGCTCGACGGTGCGTTGTTGCCGGGCAACGCCGCCGCGTGTAACCCGTCGATGACCATCGCGGCGGTCGCGGAGCGGGCCATGGACAATCTCGTCGCCGCGGACGTGGGCACCCGGATCTGAGGTCGAATTGCCTCGGCGGCAGGACAAGCCGATGGACTACTGTGATGTGGTGGCCAGAAAGGGCGAAGGTGATCCCGCGCGCAAGATCACCGAAACCACCCTGTCGCTGCTCGAATCGGAGGGGTACGACGCGGTTCAGCTGCGCCGAGTGGCCGGCATCGCCCACGTCTCGCTGACCACGGTCTACAAGCTCTACCCCACCCGGGACGAGCTCGTCATCGCGGCGGTCGCGCAGTGGATGGCCACCAACACCTACACCGAACTCGACCCGCCGCGAGCCGACGAATCGCTCGCCGCGGTGTTGATACGGGTGATCCGCTATGTGTTCGAGCCGTGGGAGCGGCACCCACGGATGCTGGCCGCCTACTCGCACGCCCGGTCCGGCCCCGGCGGGCAGCGACTCGACGCCCAGGGTTTCGCCGCGGTGTTGCCCGCTGTCGGGTCGATGTTCGCCAGTCTCGACGAGGACTACGCCGCTGATCTCGCACTCGTCCTGACCAATATGGTCTACGCCCTGCTGGCGCGCTTCGCGCACGGCGATCTCGCGATCACCGATATCCTGCCCGCGCTCGAACGCACCGTCGTGCGATTGACCCAGAACAACGCTCTGTTCGCCGCGGCCGCCGAGCGAAGCGCCGATCCGGGGGCCGCGCCGTTCGCCTGGGTCGCGGGTTTCAGTTCGCCGTTCTCCCCGGGAACCGAGACCGACGAGCCGTAGGCGTGCTCCTGGCCGTCGCGCTGAACGTTTTCGCGGCACACCGGAGCAGTTCAAGCTTTGGCCATCCCGATACGGGACTCTGGAGATTCGGCGTCGATGCCGTTGTCCAGAGGAGGAGCCCGAGCGGATGGATCGCCGCGACCAGAGGTTCAGTCGGCGCAGCGTGCTGTGTGCCGCTGGGGCGGCGATCGCGTTGATTCCGGTGGCACAGCCGCTCCAGGCGGGGACGATCACCGCCAAGCAGGCCACCGACCTCGGGGCGGGGGCGCGGGTGGACCTGGCGGAACGGGCCATCGTGGAGCGGCATGTGCGTTCGCTCTGGGGGCTGCCGCAGCGTCGGTTGGGCGGCCTCGTGTGGCCCGCGGATCTGGTGGAACGGTCGTTCGGGCGGTGGTGCTACTGGTGGCAGGCGCAACTGCTCGACTGTGCGGTCGACGCCGCGGACCGCGCACGCACCCCCGAACGCGTCGACCGGGTCACCGCGCTCGCGCGCGGTATCCGAACCCGCAACCTCACGGGGTGGACCAATCGGTATTACGACGACATGGCGTGGCTGGTGCTGGCGCTCGAACGCGCGGAGCGACTGCTCGGCGTCCGATTCGACGACGCGGTGGGGGACCTGCGGGCCGCGCTGATCGACGGCTGGAACCCGGATGTCGGTGCGGTGCCGTGGCGGTCCGGCGACGACTACTTCAACACTCCCGCGATCGGTCCGACCGGCATCGCGATGGCCCGTCTCGGCGACCTCGCCCTAGCCGGCCGACTCGCCGACTTTCTGCACACCCGACTGCGCGACGGTGACAGCGGCCTGATATTCGACGGTGTCCACGAGCCCGGCGGGCGAGTGGATCGAACCGTCCACACCTATTGCCAGGGCGTGGCGATCGGCCTGGAAACCGAATTGGCGCTGCGCACAGGGGGATCGGACCACCACCATCGTGCGGCGGCCCTCGTCGCCGCGGTCGAGGGCGGGCTCACCGACGAGAAGGTGATCGCCGCGGCCGCCGGAAACGACTCCGGGCTCTTCATGGGGATTCTCGCGAAATATCTCGCTGAAACCGCTCTGTCGCTGGGGAACACGGCCGCTGCGGATATCGTGCACGCCTCGGCGCGGGCGGCATGGGAAAACCGCGCCGAGGTGGACGGACTACCGTTGTTCGGCACGGACTGGTCCCGCGCGGTCACGGTGCCACAGGATCCGGGAACGTTCCTCCAACTCGCGGACGCGGCCGCTGTTTCGTCGGCCAATCTGAGCCGTGATCTCTCGGTGCAGTTGAGCGGCTGGATGCTGCTCGAAGCCGACTACCGGCTCACCGTCGCAGGCCGCTGAGTTCGGCCCGCGCACGTCGTGGATTTCGCGGCGCCTCAGGGCATTTCGATCGTTTCGGCCCTGGCGATCTCACCGATGGCACGGTGAATGGACTGACGCGGCGGTGTACGGGCCAGCTCGGCGAGGTACTCGACCAGCAGTACCGCCGCGGGTTGCGGGTTCGCCCATCCGCGGTCCGGTTCGGCCGACTCGTCGATCCCGAGCGCCCCGGTGAGCGCGCTGACGACCGTGGCCACCTCCAGCCGAGGAAGCCACGACGCCGATCGTCGCACCACCGATTCCAGCACGGCACGCACATCGTCGCCGGTGAGGCCCTCCGGATGCGCGGTTTCGAGTAGTTCCCGCACGATCGCCGCCAGCACGGAGGTGACCTGGTCAGCGGGTAGTTCGGACAGGTCCGCGGTGGTCGCGCTGAACGCCGATTCGTCGCCTGCCCGCGCCGCGGCGACGGCGGCTTCGACAGCGGTCGCGATCGCGCGGGCGGACGAGGGCCAGTCGGACGGCCACATAGGTAGTTCTCCTCGCGATCGGTGCACGTACCCCGTATACCTCCGTACGCGGGCTGCCGCCAGCCAGCGTAGTCAGGGGCGACACGGCTACGACGGATCGGCCGTCGCCCAAACCGATGCGGGCACACTGCGACCGCGATCCGGCCGCGATGTCGGCGTCGGCGAATCCCTGGGCGACGCACGCTCGACATCAGTTCATCGGCTCGGCTCCGGCAGCTGGCATTCGGCGACCCGCGGGTTCATTCCCATGTAGTTGAGCGGGCCCGCGAGCACTGTGAGTCCGATGGTGCCCAGATCGCCGCAGTTGGCGGGGGTGTCGGTGAAATAGTCGCGCTGCATCGCCGCCACCAGCCCGGCCCCGAACCAGACCAGCATCAGCACCGACAGCAGGAACTTGGCGGTCTGATGGGCCGGGCTGGCCCGGATCTCTCGTACCTCGCGAATCTCTCGGTCCCGTCGATTCCGTCGACCGCGCATCGTCATCGCACCCTTCCAGCCGGCGAGCACCACATAGATACATCATGTGAACAGCACCGACTCGGTGGGCGCTGTCACGACACGCGCGAGATTCCTGCTTCCTCAACTGTGCAGCCCGACAGAGTCATAGTCAATGGACGGTGTCGGTCGAAGCATGCACCCTCATCGCCCCGTGGGAGGGCAGGCGTGCCGAGATTCAGGCGGCGGGTACGGGTTGGTCGGCGGCCTGGGTACGCAGATCGCCCAACAACCTGGTGAGCTTGCGCGACACGCTCATCTGGGAGACGCCGAGGCGTTCGGCGATCTCACCCTGGGTGAGGGTGTCGTAGAACCGCCAGATCAGCAATTGCTGTTCTTCCGAGGACAGTTGCGCCACCAGCGGCGCGACGGTGATCGTGTCTTCGGTGAGGCGGTAATGCGGGTCTTCGGCGCCGAAGGTCTCGGCCACGGTCATGCCGGGGTCGCCGTCGTTGTCGCGGGCGGGGGTGTCGAGACTGCGCGTCTGGAACGCGTTGGCCGCGACCAGGGTTCGGGCGATGTCGGTGACCGGAACATCGAGTTCGGTGGCGAGTTCCTGAGCGGTGGGGGAGCGCTGGAGCCGACGGCTCAGCTCTTCGGTCGCCGCCCTGACCTTGCCCTGCAATTCCTTCTCGCGACGCGGCACGTGCAGCGGCCAGATGTGGTCGCGGAAGTGCCTGCGTACCTCGCCCATGATGGTGGGGACAGCGAAGCCCAGGAACGGTGATCCGGTGGTGACGTCGTAGCGGTCGACCGCCATGACCATGCCCAGGCGTGCGGTCTGGAGCAGATCGTCGAAGATTTCGCCACGGCCGGCGTATTTGCGCGCGATGTGCTCGGCGAGCGGGAGGCAGACCTCGATGATCTGTGCCCGCAGGGCGCTGTGTTCGGGGCTGCGAGGATCGGTCAGCGCCCAGTGCGCGAACAAGGGCTCGGCGTGTTCATAGGTCCGGGGGTGGGTGGTCTTGGACATGGGGATCAACTCCTGGCCGTCGAATGCTCTCCGGGGTACTGCGGAGGTGAACCTAAAGTGTGTGCAGGCCGAGCATTCTGAAGCTCATCAGCATCCCCGCGCCCAGGCCGACGGCGCCGAACAGTGCGGCGGGCAGCGATCCGGTCAGTGCAGTCAGGCCGAAGAGGAAGAACACGCAGGTGGCCAACATGATGGTGGTGCTGGTCAGATCCATGCTCGGCGTACTCGTTGTCCGATTACGTGAGAAGGTCATAGAACAAGGGTTCACCATCGCGGTGGTTATTAAACCGTTATTGGTCGACTGGGGTTGACAGAGTGATGGTTCCGCCATTTTATGTTTGAATCGCTGCGAAATGGGCAAAATCAATTAACGGCGCGTACGCGCAGGTCACGGGCAAGATGATCGCGCTGTTCGATGACCAAGCGGCGCAAAGCGCCCGGCGCATCCGTATTCTCCGCGAGCCACCGATCGACCCCCTCGAGTGCATCAGCGGCGGGAAAGAGCCCTACCACGAGGCGGCGGGCGATCTCGATGCTGCGCTGGTCCCACACCGCGCGGAGCTTCGCGAAATACGCGTCGTCGTAGCGCGCGATCAGGTCGCGACGGCGGCCCGCGCGCACTCCGTCGATGATGGCGTCGAGGTGGTCGTTGGTCAGGGTGGTGTCGTCGAGCGCGCGAGCCCATGCCGAGGCTTTGACGTCTGAGTCCGGGCGCGCCGCGAGTGCGCGCAGGTGAGCGGTGCGCCCCGATGCGGTGTTGTCTCGTTCGAGTTCGGCGTCCAGGTCGCCGACCTGCGCCGCGTCGGTGGCGGCCAGCGCCGTCCACAGCGCCCAGCGCAGATCGGGATCCAAGGCCAGACCTTCCGGCGCCCGCCCGAGCAGGATCGCTCGAATGTCGGTGGCACGGCTGCCCTCGACGGTGCCGGCGGCCGCCGTCGCGCGCGCCCACGCCAACTGCGCACCCGAGCCCGGTGCTGACAAATGCAGTGTGGCCCAGCATGTTTCGAGCCAATCGCCCCTCCAGCGATCGCGCGCCGCGGCGGGCAGATAGTGGTCGATCGTGAAAGACGCGTTCGCCAGGACGGCGGTGAGCAGCGCCATGTTCGTTTCGGCGGGCGCGAAATCGCGTGCCATGGACAGGTAGCGACCGGCGGCGAGTTCGCCGTCGCGGGTGGCGTTCCACAGCGCCGACCAGATCAGGCCGCGGGCCAGCGGGTCGCTCACCCGATCCAGTGAACTCTGCACGGTGGCAAGCGAATCCATGTCCAGGCGAACCTTCGCATAGGTGAGATCGCCGTCGTTGAGCAGTCGCAGTGGTGCAGGTGGGAGGGCGATCGGCGTGCGTTCGTCGACGATGTCGAGATCGACGCGTTCGCGAATTACCAGCTCACCCGCGGCATCGAAGTCGTAGAGGCCGACGGCGAGCCGGTGTGGGCGCGGATCGGTTTGCACGATCTCACCGTCTTCGAGGGTCAGCGTGGACACCCCGGTTGTCTGCAACCAGGCCCGCGCCCAGCCCGCCAGGTCGCGACCGGACTCCGCCGACAATTCCGTCAGCAGGTCGTCGAGGGTGGTGTTGGCGAAGGCGTGCGTCCGGAAGTACCGGCGCACGCCCGAGAAGAACTCCTCCCGGCCCACATAGGCGACCAACTGCTTGAGCACGCTGGCGCCCTTGGCGTAGGTGATGCCGTCGAAGTTGAGCTTGGCGGCCTCGAGGTCGGTGATGTCGGCGACGATCGGGTGCGTGGTCGGCAGTTGGTCCTGCAGGTATGCCCAGGCCTTGCGACGGTTCGCGAACGCCACCCAGGCCTCGGTCCACTCGGTGGCCTCCGCACTCGCGAGCGCGCCCATGTAGTCGGCGAAGGATTCCTTGAGCCACAGGTCGTCCCACCACACCATCGTCACCAGATCGCCGAACCACATGTGCGCCATCTCGTGCAGGATCGTGTTGGCCCGGCCCTCGTACTGCGCGGCGGTGGCCGCACCACGGAACACATAGGCCTCGGTGAACGTGACCAGCCCGGGGTTCTCCATCGCGCCCAGGTTGTACTCGGGCACGAACACCTGGTCGTACTTACCCCACGGATACGGGTAGTCGAAGTGCGCGGCGAAGAAGTCCAGCCCCTGCTTCGTGACCTCGAAGATCGTGTCCGCGTCCAGGTGGCGAGCCAGCGAGGCACGGCAGTAGACCCCGAGCGGGATCGTGAGTTCGCCTCGCGTCCACGAGGATTCGACGCGATGATACGGCCCGGCCGCGAGCGCGGTGATATACGTCGAGATGGGCAGGGTGGGGGAGAACGCGACGTTCTGGATCAGGCCGTTGTTCTGGATCGCCGCGAACGGCCGATTCGACACGACCTGCCACGCGGCGGGGGCGGTGACCGCGAACGTGAACGGCGCCTTCATGTCCGGCTGCTCGAAGCAGGCGAAGACCCGGCGCGCATCGGCGGGCTCGTACTGGGTGTAGAGGTAGGTCTGCCCGTCGACCGGATCGAGGAACCGGTGCAGTCCCTCGCCCGAACGGCTGTAGGCGCCCGTGCCACGAACGACGACGACATTCGTCTCGGCCAAGCCGCCGACCGTGATCCGGGCCCCGTCGTACGCGACTGCCACGTCCGCACCGTTCACCGTCACCGATTCCACCGAGAGGCCGATGAAGTCGAGCCACGTCTGCTCGGCGGTGGCGTCGAACACGACGGTCGTGGTGGTGGCGAACCCGGCTCGGGTCTGGTCCTGGGCGTGCGACAGGTCGAGCTCGACGCTGTAGTCGCGGACGGTGACCGCTGCCGATCGCGCGGCGGTCTCGGAGCGGGTGAGGTTCGCGGTGTTCACCCCCACGATCCTGCCAGCCGATCTGTCGCCGCGCTCCGAACCCGACGCGAGCGGTGGCTATTCCACCGTGACGCTCTTGGCGAGGTTGCGCGGCTTGTCGACGTCGCGTCCGAGGGCGATGGCGGTGTGATAGGCCAGCAGCTGCAAGGGGATCGTCAGCAGCATGGGGTCCAATTCCGGTGCGACCCGGGGGATCCGGATCACCTCGTCGGCCACGTTCGGTGGCAGGTCGGCGTTGGTGACGGCGATCACGGGCCCGCCGCGGGCCTTGATCTGTTCGATGGTGCTGAGGTTCTTGGCCAGCAGTTCGTCGTCGGGAACGATCACCACGCTCGGCATCTCCTGGTCGATCAGGGCGAGCGGACCATGTTTGAGCTCGGAGGCCTGGTAGGCCTCGGCGTGCACGTAGGAGACCTCCTTCAGTTTCTGGGCGCCTTCGCGGGCAACCGGCCACCCCCGGACCCGTCCGATGAAGAACATGCTGCGGGCCTTGGCGTATCGGTGCGCGATCTCGGCGATGGCGTCTTCGTCGGTGAGGACCTGATCGATGGCGTCGGGCAGTGCGCGCAGTCCGTCGACGATCCGGTGGCCGTCCGCCGCGGAAAGATCGCGGACCCGGCCGAGCAACAGGGCCAGCATCGTGAACGACACGGTCATGTTGGTCAATGCCTTGGTCGAGGCGACGGAGATCTCCGGGCCCGCGTGCAGGAACACGCCTGCCCCGCACTGGCGCGCGATCGCACTGCCGACGGCATTGACGGCACCGATGACCCGACCGCCCTTGCGCTGCAGTTCCTGCACCGCGGCCAGGGTGTCGAGGGTTTCGCCGGACTGGCTGATCGCGACGTACAGCGCGTCGGGATCGACGACCGGATTGCGGTAGCGGAATTCCGAAGCCGGCTCCGCGGTGGCGGGGATCCGGGCCAGTTCCTCGATCAGCTGGGCGCCCAGTTGGCCGGCGTAGTAGGCCGAACCGCACCCGAGGAAGACGACCTTGCTGATGCCGCGCAGTTCGCGCGCGTCCATGTTCAACCCGCCGAGGTGGGCGGTGGCGAAGCGGTCGTCCAGGCGGCCTCGCAGGGCCCTGCGGACCGCCTCGCCCTGTTCGGCGATCTCCTTGCGCATGAAGTCGGGGAATCCACCGAGTGCGTAGTCCTCGGCCACCATGTCGATGGTGGTCGGGATCTTGTCGGTCTGTTCGGAGTCGACTCCCAGTGTGCTGGTGCGGAACTCGCCGTCGCGAACCGTCGCGAGCTCGCCGTCGTCGAGGAAGACCACGCGCTGGGTGTGGTGGACCAGGGCGGCGACATCGGAGGCCACGAACATCTCGCCGTCGCCGACGCCGAGCACGATCGGGCTGCCGTTGCGAGCGACCACCAGCTCGGTCGGCCTGCGCGCGTCGAGCACCAGCAGTCCGTAGGTGCCCCGGACTCGGTGCAGCGCGAGGCGAACGGCCTCCTCGAGGGAATCGACGTGCGCGAGTTCGCGGGCGACCAGGTGAGCGATGACCTCGGTATCGGTCTCCGAGGCCAGCTCGATCCCGAGCTCGGTGAGCTCGGCCCTCAGCTGTTCGGCGTTCTCGACGATGCCGTTGTGCACCACGGCGATACGGCCGCTGACGTCGGTGTGCGGGTGGGCGTTGGCGTCACTGGGCTCGCCGTGGGTCGCCCAGCGGGTGTGCGCGATACCGACGGTGCCGCGTAGAACGGTGGTGTCGGCCTTGTCTCGCAGGTCCTGCACCCGCCCTCGCGTTTTGCACACCCGCGACTTCCCGCGGTGCGGCAGTGCCAAACCGGCTGAGTCGTAGCCGCGGTACTCGAGTCGATGCAGGCCCTCGAGGAGCACGGGGACAGCTTGCCGATGACCGATGTATCCGACGATTCCACACATGGCGTGATGAACCCCTTACCCGTAGACGATGCGACGTAGTTGCCGTTCGGTGAACAGCGGGGCCGCGACCGGACGCTCGGCGAGCTCGGCTTCGAGTCGCCGCCAGATCTCGGCGTTGCGCATCTCGCGAGACTGCAACTCGGCATGCCTGCGGCGGACGAACTGCTCGGCGGTCTCGTCGAAGTAGCCGACGATGTCGGCGACGACCCGGGCGGCCACGCGTTCGGTTAGGCCGGTGGACGCCACCACATAGCGGACCAGCTCGGTCGGGACCCCGTCGTTCACCCGGACGATCTTGCCTCGCCCACATCGATATCGCCAACATCCCTGCCCGATTTCGGGCAAATACTGTCTCGATCGGCCAGAGGGGCTCGCGGGCGGCCTGGTCGGCCGGCGTGGTGTTCATCCCGTTATCGCCTTGTGAGGTGTGAGCCGCGACTTGCGAGCAATTTGCTGGAAGGCTGTCCATGGGCACGAAACACTGCGCATCCGAGTGGAGGTTGTGTGAGGCGAAGAATGGGCAATGCCTTCAGCGATCGGCTCTATTTCGCAGGCCCCGCGTCTGCCTCCGACGTTGCCGGGGCCAGACCCGAATATGTCGTCGACGCGGCCATTGTGATGATCGCCGAAGAGATCGTGCGCACGGGTTTCGATGCCGAAGACGCCATGCACCAGCGGCTGCGAAGGTTCTGCGCACACGCGAAAGCTGAAGGCGCGATGGTGAATTGCCTTCTCGGCGCCGCGACCGCCGTCGAGGACGGCGGGGTGGTTCCCTTTGTCGGTCGGGTGGTCGGCAGGCTCGGGAACGCGGAGTTGTTGTTCGATCTCGCGCTGGGTGAATCAGGTATCGATCCGTTCGACGGGAATCCCGTGCGGAATTCGGTCGGGCCCGCCACCATGACGGAACTCGATTTCGAATTCGTCATCGCTCAGGTGAGCGAGCTGGTCGATAACCTGTTGCTACCGAATTACCTGGCGTTGCTGGAATGGCGTGACCTCACCGGGGACGCGCCACGATCTCGTCGGCCGGAGCAGTCGGCCGCGTTGCTGTACGAGCTGAACGAACGGCTCGGCCCGGTCCTCGGCGAGATGCCGCTGGCCTGGCTGTTGCTGCACTATGCCGAGTTCGGTCTCGCGCCGCTGGCCGACTCGATCCATCGCGCGCTGCTGCGCACAAATTCCGCCGACGCCGTGGCCGCGGCGCGAACGGCGGCGGCGGCGCTCACCGCGATGTCGTTCGTGTCCCCCTCGGCCCGCCTGGGAGATCTTCCGGTGGTGTCGCGCCGCCGCAGGCATCAGCCCACGCTGGTCACCGGCAACCACGTCATGGCCGATCTCGTCTGCGCGCTGTCGCGGTGCGATACCGCCAACGGCTGGCAGGCCGACGCGCAATTGTTGCGAACCGCCGACGCGCAGACGGTCGGCTGGTTGCTCGTCGAGGATCGGCGCCATCGTCGCGAATCTCGCGGCAACCGCAGCGATCTCATGGCATCGGCGATCGGGCTCGAGATCATGCTCGGTGTCGATCACATGTCCGGTTCGTCCGCTGTGCCGGTGCAGTCACCATCGTCGACCGCGATCACCGCCGAATTGCTGCACATCCTGCGTCTGCCCTGGGACCAGATCCCAGAATCGGCGCGCTACACCCCGCGTCACCTCGACGGTGCTCTGCGCCTGGCCGGTTGCGCGGTGGAGGTGATGGGCCCGGGCGCCGAGGCCATGCCCGACATCCTCCGCCGGGCAGCGCACCGGGCGGTTCCCGCGCTGAGCGCCCGACCGGAACCGCCGATCTACCTCCAGGGCGCGCTGGCCCTGCTCGAGGCCTGGCATCGCGGGGGAGCACCCCGGACCCGCCCCCTGCTCGAGGCGACCGAACCCATTGCCCCCGTGGTCTTCACCACGCTCCTGCTGATCGGCGCCGCTCTACTGGAAATGCTGGCCGAGGAGTTCGACGCGGATGTGACGCATGTGCTCGACGCGCTCGAGACGCGACTACGGGCCCGCGACCCACTGACCGAATGACGGCGCCGGGCCGCGGGCTTCAGCGGAGGTAGCCGACAACTTGGGGCACGGCGTCGACCAGGTGCTGGGCGACAATCGGTCGACCGAGCATGGTGAACACCCACTCCTGGTGGGGGCGGTGCAGTTTGCCGACGACGATGCCGGTGTGGGCGCCGACGGTGTCGAGGTCGATGCGAAGCAGTTCGATGCCGGTGACATTGTCGACGACGCGACAGAAGCCGTTCCGGATCTGGTCGAACCGTTGGCCCGTGTAGCAGGTCACCAGGAACACGATCGTGGTGACGGCGGGATCGAGCCGGGTGAGGTCGGCGACGATGACCTCGTTGTCGCCGTCACCGTCGCCGGTGACACTGTCGCCGAGGTGGCGCAGCGCTCCGTCGCGCGAGGTCAACTGCTCGTGGAAGGCGCCGTCGACGAAATCTTCGCCGGCGAACGACAGCGCCGCGGCGTTGAGGTCGATCTCGTCTCGGCGCGCGTACGTTCCGTCGGCGCGGGCGGGGTCCCATCCGAGACCCATGCTGAGGTGGGTGAGTGCGTGCGGCATGCGGTACTCCTGGCTGAACGGGTAGGTGCCCGTCACCGGTAGAACCCCACTCGATCGGGCTCGAGCCGGGTTGTCGACCAGACTTCCCGACTTGCCGACCCATAAACATCCCGTAAAGACCACGCCCACCACAAGTCTCCGGCCGGATTCCGGTTGTCGCACGGCCCATCTCGACGGCGTGCAGCGCCCGCTTCGACGAACGTGGCCGGTGCCAGATCTCGATCGGCGACTCTCGGGACACAGGTCACCAACAGGCATTATGTGACTAGCAACAACAATGCGGCGAAGTGTTGCCGATGGCGGTGATGGGGTCGAAGGTGAGTATCTGGGAGTATTCGTCCCACACACCGAACCTACGGCGATCGCCTCACGACCGACGGTTCGGGATCGAGCTTTTCGGATTCGACATCGGAGTCAGATGAACAGCTTGCTCGAAAGCCATCGCGGATGGGTTGCCGATATCTTCGCCGACGGATTGTACGGACGCAGCGAAGACCCCGACCCCCGCGCGACGGTCGCGATCGACGCCCACCCGCTGTCGTCGGAAGATCGGCACCCGCGCCGGCAGGAGGAGGTGATCGGGTGGCGCGCCCTGTGCTCCTGCGAGAGCTGGCACGGGCGAACCTGGCTACGCGCCGAACGAGCCGCCGACCACGCCCCGGCAGCGCGCGTGCTGTATTGCCCGACCGGCCGACTCGACCCGGGCCTGGCACGCCTGGTGCTCGCGGAATGGGACTACCACCAGCGCGAGATGCAGGTGCTGATCCCGGTGCGGCTGGCGTTCGAGGACACCACGTCGGCGCAGCAGCGGCTCGTCGAGGCTGTCCGGTTCGTGCGCGCGTCGGGCGCCTCCTGGGAAGCGGTCGCCCGGGTGATCAGCGCGCCGTCGGCCGAAGCCGCCGAACAGCAGTTCAGCGATTGGACGACTCCGCGACATCACGTGGCGAAATTGCGCATACCGTAACCGCCGTCGTGCGGGAACCGCCGCACGGCGGTGTCCGACGGTCGACGCCTGGATTCCGCTCAGCCTGAACGCAATACTGGTCGCCCGCCTGTTCTCGGTGGTTTGGTGTGACCAGATCGTCCGGGTTCGAGCGAAAGGCTTCCTTATGTCCGTCGATGACGTAACTGTCCCCCATGTGCGGGTGGTCAAGCTCGGTGCGCATATCGGCGCGCGCATCGACGGGGTCCGGCTCGGTGGTGGCCTGGACGCGCTGTCGGTGGCCACCCTCCGCGCCGCGCTCGACGAGCACAAGGTGATCTTCTTCCAGGGCCAGCACCACCTCAGCGAGGACGGGCAGTACGCCTTCGCGCAACTGCTCGGCGAGCCGACCAGCCCGCACCCGACCGTCACCTCGGCGGGTGCCAAGAGCTTGGCCATCGACTCGCGCCGGACTCGCTCCAATGTCTGGCACACCGATGTCACCTTCGTCGATCGGGTCCCGAAGGCCTCGATCCTGCGTGCGGTCGCGCTGCCCGGCTACGGCGGTTCGACCACCTGGGCCTCCACCGTCGCCGCCTACAACGCGCTGCCCGAGCCGCTGCAGCGACTCGCCGAGAGCCTGCGCGCGCGCCATACGAACCGCTACGACTATGCCGCCGAGATCGAGGATCGTCGCGTCGAGTCAGAGAACGCCTACCGCAGCGAGTTCGAGTCCACCTATTTCGAGACCGAGCATCCCGTGGTGGAAGTACACCCCGAGACCGGCGAGCGAGCACTGCTGCTCGGGTGCTTCGTCAAGGAGATCGTCGGGGTGTCGAGCAGCGAGTCACGGGCGCTGCTGCGGCTGTTCCAGGACCGGATCACCCGCCTGGAGCACACCACGCGCTGGAACTGGTCGCTGGGCGACGTCGCGATCTGGGACAACCGGGCCACCCAGCACTACGCCATCGACGACTACGACAGCAGCGAGCACCGCAGACTCACCCGCATCACGCTGGGCGGACCGGTTCCCGTCGGAGTCGACGGCCGTGCGAGCACCGTGATCGCCGGCGACGCCGAGCGATACGCCGCCCCGCTCGCGCGGGTGGCGTGACCGGCATCGACCGCCACCAGCTCGCGCGCGTCCCCGGACGAACACTCGGTATCGACTATTCTGCGACGGCACATTCGACCGTGGATCACACGCGAACAGCTACCCACTGGCTCAGTCCGACGACGGGAATGCCGTGAATTTGTGGAGCTATGTCCAGGGCCGAGGCGAGGTGCTGGCCTTCCTCACCTACCAACACGCGTCGCTGGCGTTTCAGACGGTGCTGGTCGGGACCGTCGTCGCGATTGTCATCGCGGTGGCGGTGTACCGCTTACCG
The DNA here is from genome assembly GCF_042717045.1 of Nocardia sp. NPDC058633. Classification (NCBI taxonomy): domain Bacteria; kingdom Bacillati; phylum Actinomycetota; class Actinomycetes; order Mycobacteriales; family Nocardiaceae; genus Nocardia; species Nocardia sp. NPDC058633. Next base: position 193,494 of record NZ_JBHXRA010000009.1, on the reverse strand, counting down.
CTGGCCTCGGCGCTGACCCTGACATCGAGCCGGGTGGCGCTGACCATCCCGTCGCTGGCGCTGCTGGCGTTGCTGCTCGTCCCGTTCGGCCTCGGGGTGGTGCCCTCGTTCATCATGCTGGCGTTCTTCGCGGCACTTCCGGTGATCGGCAACTCGATCGTGGGCCTGCGATCGGTGCCTGCGGCGGTCGTCGAATCCGCGCGTGGCATCGGACTCTCCCGGTGGCGGATCCTGCTCACCGTGGAACTGCCGATCGCCTGGCCGGTGATTCTCACCGGCATCAGGGTCTCGACGCAGATGATCGTCGGTGTCGCCGCGATCGTGGCCTACGTTCTCGGACCCGGCCTCGGCTCGCTGATCTTCAACGGCCTGTCGCGTCTCGGTGGTGCGAATGCCCTCGAAATGGCGCTCACCGGAACGATTCTCATCGTCGCCATCGCGTTGGTCTTCGACGCGCTCCTCGTCCTGCTCGGACGCCTCACGATTGCCAAGGGACTGTGATGACCGATGTGACCAGCCAGCCCGCGCCGACGACGCCGCAGCGCCATGTGACCGGCGATTCCATCACCTTGGACGGGGTCGTCAAGCGCTACAGGGGCCAGGACACGCCCGCGGTCGAGCGGCTCGACCTCGAGATCGACGCCGGCGATATCGTCGCGTTCGTCGGGCCCTCGGGATGCGGGAAGACCACCACGCTCAAGATGATCAACCGGCTGATCGAACCGACCGAGGGACGGATCTTCATCGGCGGCCGCGACGTGACGCGGGAGGATCCCGACAAACTGCGCCAGTCGATCGGGTATGTCATCCAATCCGGCGGCCTGTTCCCGCACTGGTCGGTCGCCAAGAACGTCGGCGCGATCCCGCGGGTGCTCGGCTGGGACAAGAAGCGGATCGCCGAGCGCACCGAATACCTCCTCGACCTGGTCGGTCTCGACCCGGCCACGTTCGCCGATCGGCTGCCCAAGGACATGTCCGGTGGCCAGCAGCAGCGCGTCGGCGTCGCCCGTGCGCTCGCGGCCGACCCGCCGGTGCTGCTGATGGACGAACCGTTCGGGGCCGTCGACCCGATCACCCGGGTCCGCCTGCAGGACAGTCTGATCGCGATCCAGCACGAACTCGGCAAGACCATCGTGATCGTCACCCACGACTTCGAGGAAGCCACCAAACTCGGCGACAAGGTACTCATCCTGTCCGAGGGCGGGCACGTGGAGCAGTACGCCACACCGGAGGAGATCCTCACCGACCCGGCGACCCCGTTCGTGGAGGAATTCGTCGGATCCGGCGCGAAACTGGCCTATCTCACGGTGTCACGGGTGCGCGATGTGGCGGTCGACCCGGTCACCACCGCCCGGATCGGGGAATCCGCGCAGGTCGTGATCGGGCGGGCGAAGGCCGCGGGACACACCTGGGTGGTGGTCGTCGACGAGGCGGGTCGGCCGCGGTCGTGGCCCTCGCTGACCGAGGTGGCGAGCAAGCCGGAGGTTTCGGACTATCTGGACCGTCGCCTGCCCGTGGTGGCCAAGTCCTCGACGCTCAACGACGCGCTCGATGCCATGCTCGCGGCGAGCCAGGGCGCCACCCTGGTCACCGACGGTCGGGGCGCCGTGGTGGGCTCGCTGAACATCGGCTCGGTGACCGATGTGATTCAAACCAAGCTCGCCGAGGGGCACGCCGCCGTCGAGGACCCGTCCTACGAAACCTACGTCGACGGTTCCGATCCCACGCCCACTCCGGTCGTCGCCGCCGACGACGAACCCGGATCGGCCGGACCGGCATGACTCGGCTGCGCCGGGTGCCGATCGACGTGTGGTTCGAACCGCTGATCATCGCGGTGATCGGGATCGGCTACCTGCTCTGGTATCGGTCGTCGACGTTCACCGCGACCGAACAGGCCTCGCTCGGCTGGGCCAATCTGCAGACCACGATCCTCGAGCACATCCGGCTCACGGTGGTCGCCACGCTGATCGTGGTGCTCGTGGCGATCCCGCTCGGCATCGCGTTGACCAGGCCCGCGTTGCAACGGCTCGAACCGATCGCGGTCAACCTCGCCAATGTCGGTCAGGCCGCGCCCGCCGTCGGTTTGCTCGTGCTGTTCACCTTCTGGCTGGGCACCGGATTCCGTACGGCGGTGGTCGGTCTCGTCGTCTACGCGATCCTGCCGATCCTGCAGAACACGATCGTCGGGCTGCGGCAGGTGGACCATCGCACCATCGAAGCCGCCCGCGGGATCGGCTTCTCGGCCGCACGGACCCTGGTGCAGGTCGAATTGCCGCTCGCGGTGCCGGTGATCCTCAACGGAGTGCGCACCGCCCTGGTCATCCTGGTCGGCACCGCGACGTTGAGTACGTTCATCGGCGCGACCAGCCTTGGCACCCTGATCACGACGGGGGTCACCCTGTTCCTGCCCAAGCTGCTCATCTCCGGCGCCGTGCTCGTGGGGCTGTTGGCGTTGACCATCGACTGGCTCGGGCGACTCGTCGAACTGGCCGCTACCCCACGAGGTGTCTCATGAGACGAGCACGACTGGTCCCGGTGGTCTGCGCGCTGATCGCCACGATCTCCCTGGTCGTGGGGTGTGGGCTGGTGAGTTCGTCGGGTACCTTCCACGACGCGAGTCTGCCCGGCGGCGAACGTCCACTCGACGGCGCGAAGGTGGTGGTCACCTCGAAGAGCTTCACCGAGGGCGTGCTGCTCGGCAAGATCACCGCGACCTACCTGGCCGCCGCGGGCGCCGCGGTCACCGATCTGACCGGCGCTCCGGGTTCGGCCTCGTCACGGCAGGCTCAGCTCAACGGCGACGCCGACGTGCTGTGGGAGTACACCGGCACCGGCTGGGTCAACTACCACAACGAGACCGAGACGATCGTGGACCCGCAGGAACTCTGGCAGCGCGTCCACGATGTCGAGAAGCGTGATCACGACCTGGAATGGCTGGCCCCGTCCAACTTCAACGACACCTACGCCTTCGGTGCGTCGACGCCGACCGCGCAGCGACTGGGCGTCGAGTCTCTCTCGGATGTGGCCGCACTGCCGGTCGCCGAGCGAACCTTCTGTGTCGACGACGAATTCTTCAGCCGCTCGGACGGTTTCATTCCGATGCTGCAGAAGTACGGAATTCCTTACAACGATCCCAACGGTGTTCCCGCGGGCAACGTCACCCGCATGGACGCCGGCGTCGTCTACACCGCCACCGCCGAAGGCGCCCCCTGCCATTTCGGCATGGTCTACACCACCGACGGTCGCGTCAAGAACCTGAATCTGCTCGTCCTGGAAGACGACAAGAAATTCTTCCTCCCCTACAGCGGCACCGCGGTCGTCCGCGGCGCGGTCCTCGAGGCGCACCCCGAACTGCGCGGACTCCTCGACACGATCTCCGCACGCCTGACCGACGATCTGATGCGAGAGCTCAACGGCCGCGTCGACATCGACGGCGAAGACCCCGCCGACGTCGCCTACGACTGGCTGAAAAGCGCGAACTTGATCGAATGATGCCGCACGCCTTCGTGAGTGGACGCGGGCGTAGGTGAGCGAGCAGCGAATCCCGGTCAGGACTCGGCGATCGTCTTCGCGCGCACCAGGATGTCTTCGATCATCGCGGGAGTTACTCGGCCGGTGGCGGTATTGCGCTGGCTCACGTGATAGCTGCCGAGGACGGTCACCGATCGGCCGTCGGGATGGGTGAGACCGGCTTGGGCGCCGTGGGTGAAACGAGGCCGCGGTCGTGGCACATTCCAGCCGCCCGCCGTCAGGACCGTGAACAGGGCCTGCCATCCGAAGGCGCCGAGGACGACGATCACGCGCAGTGTCGGGCGGAGCAGTTCCAGCTCTCGGCTGAGGAACGGCGCGCAGCGGCGCCGTTCGTCGGGTGTCGGCTTGTTCTCCGGCGGGGCGCAGTGCACGGGCGCGGTGAGCCGGATGTTCAGCAGTTCGATGCCGTCGTCGCGGCTGACCGGGTGCGCGCCGGTGGCCGATCCGACCGCGTGGAGCGCGCCGAACAGGACGTTGCCGCTCGGGTCGCCGGTGAACATTCGTCCGGTCCGGTTTCCGCCGTGGGCGGCGGGGGCGAGGCCGACCACGAGAATCTCCGCGTCGGTGGGCCCGAAGCCGGGCACGGGCCGTCCCCAATACTGTTCGTGGCGGAATGCCGCACGCTTGACCACGGCGACTTCTTCGCGCCAGGCGACGAGACGGGGGCAGGCACGACAGGTGCAGATCAAGCGATCGAGTGCGTCGATATCGGGGGTGTCCGGCGCCGCATGCGGGGCTGTTTCCGGGTCCTCGCCGGTCATCGGCCCAGTCTAGCCCGGGGCGCCGATGCGACTTCGAAACAGTTCGCCAGCCGAACTACCTGCGCGGTACCGTCGGTACCACGTACATTCGGGGGATGTTGTCCACCGAGATCGTGAGCGCCGACGGAGTCGTGCGCGGTCGTGCGGGTCGCCGAATCGCCCGCTGGCGTGCCCTGCCCTACGCGGCCCCACCCATCGGAGCGTTGCGGTTGCGTGCTCCCCAGCCGGTTCGACCGTGGACGGGGGTGCGGTCGGCGACCGAGTTCGGTTTCGCCGCGGTGCAGAATCCCAACGGTGCCCGAATCGGGCCGCGCACCTGGCAACCCACTGGGGAAGACTGCCTGACGCTCAATGTGACCGCTCCGGCGACACCGTCGCCGACCCCGCGCCCGGTCATGGTGTTCTTCCACGGCGGCGGATACCTGATCGGCACGTCGAGCATGTACTCCGGCGCGCGGCTGGCCGCGCGGGGCGACGTGATCGTGGTGTCGGTGAACTACCGCCTCGGCGCCCTCGGGTACGTCGACTTCAGCGAATTCTCCACGCCGGAAAGACCTTTCGAGTCGAACCTCGGACTCCGCGACCAGGTCGCCGCACTCGAGTGGGTGCGTCGCAATATCGCCGCGTTCGGCGGTGACCCGGACAATATCACCATCTTCGGCGAATCGGCCGGTGCGCACGCGGTGGTCAGCCTGATGGCGACACCTGCCGCGCGCGGCCTGTTCCATCGGGCGATCGCGCAGAGCGCTCCCGCCGATTGGACCTCGACACCGGACGAAGCGCGCCGCTTCGCCCGTCGCTGCCTGGAGCGGCTCGCCGCGACCGAGACCGACGCCGCGACCGTCCTGAGCGCGGTGTCAGCGAAGCAACTGTGTCGCGCGGGCGACCGTGCGCTCGGCCGCGCTCTGCGCGAAGAGCCCGGCAGCTTCCCCTACGCCCCGGTCGCCGACGGCGACTTCCTGCCGGAGAAGCCCTTGGACGCGATCGCGGCGGGCCACGCGCACCCGGTGCCGCTGATCATCGGCACCAACCGCGACGAGGCGACGCTGTTCCAGCGCTTCGCGAAGTCGGTTCCGCACACGCCCGAGCAGCTCAAATCGATCTTCGAACGCTACGAGCCCGGCACCGAGCAGCGGGTGACCAGCAGCTACCCCGGCTATCCGGCGGCGCGGACCGCAGTGCGGATCGGCGGCGACCATCTGTTCCTGCGACCGACGCTGGCCGTTCTCGAAGGCCACAGCCGATTCGCCCCGACGTACGCGTACCGGTACGACTATGCCCCGCGCGCACTGCACCTGGCGGGCCTCGGCGCCACCCACGCGCTCGACCTCGTTCCAGTCTTCGGCTGGGTCGACGGACCGATCGGCCGTGCGATGACCGCGGCTGGTGGCAGGCGGGCGTTCCTCGCCGTCCAGGACCACATCCAGGACAACTGGCTGAGCTTCGCCCGCACCGGCCGACCGCTCTCGCCCTGGACGCCCTACACCGCCGAACGCCGGACCACCTGCATCATCGACCATCCACCGCGCGTGCTGGTCGACCCGGACTCCGCGCAACGACAAGCGTGGCAAGGCATTCGGAAGTGTGAAGCATGACCGTAGAGCTCGCTGCCGGGCAGTTGGCCGAGCGCATCAAGGCGCTCTACGCCGCGGACGAGCAGATTCGTGCGGCGCGGCCCGACGAGGACGTTCACGCCATCGTGACGACCCCCGGGCTCGCGACGGCACGCATCGTCGAGACCGTCATGACGGCCTACGCCGACCGGCCCGCGCTCGGCACGCGCCGAACCGAACTAGTCCAGACCAGGGGACGGGCGACCCGAAAGCTGTTGCCGGAATTCGAGCTGCTCACCTACGGGCAGCTATGGGAACGCACGCGCGCGCTCGCGGCTGCCTGGCACCGCGACGGCGTCGTCGCGGGGGATTTCGTCGCCGTGCTCGGCTTCACCAGTGCCGACTACACCGTGCTCGACCTCGCCACGATCCACTGCGGTGGGGTCGCGGTGCCGCTGCAAGCGGGCGCGGGTCTGGAACAGCTGCGTTCGATCCTCGACGAGACCGGGCCGACCGTGTTCGCGGTCGATACCGCGCACCTCGACATCGCCGTCGACGCGATACTGGCCGGCACCACTGCACGCTCACTGATCGTGTTCGACCATCACCCCGACGACGACGATCACCGGGATGCGCTCGACGCGGCTCGAACACGTCTGCGGGCCGGGGGATCGGCCGTTGTGCCCCGCACCCTCGACGACACCATCGCACAGGGCCGCCGCGCCGACGAGGCGCCGCTGAACGTGCCCGCCGATGGCGAAGACCCCCTGGCCCTGCTGATCTACACCTCGGGCAGTACCGGCACACCCAAGGGTGCGATGTACACCCAGCGCCTGGTCGCGGTCGGCTGGCAGCCCGCGCGGCCGTTGGCGGCGATCAATGTCAACTTCCTGCCGATGAGCCATATCGCTGCCCGGCTCACTCTCAACAGCGTGCTCGCTCGTGGCGGCACCGCGTACTTCGCCGCGGCGCCGGACCTGTCCACCTTGTTCACCGACATCACGCTCGTGCGGCCCACCGAGATCTTCCTGGTGCCCCGAGTGTGCGACATGATCCTGCAGCGCTTCCGCCGAGCGGTGGGCGAGCGTGGCGACGCGGCCGTCGACGCGGTGAAAACGGAACTGCGCGAGCAGTTCCTGGGTGGCAGGCTGATGACGGCCTTGTGTGGCAGCGCGCCGATCGCCCCCGAGTTGCGCAGCTTCGTCGAATCGGTGCTGCTGCTGCGCCTACACGACGGCTACGGCTCCACCGAGACCGGCGGCGGAGTGATCTTCGATACGAAGGTGATGCGCCCGCCGGTACTGGACTACAAGCTCGTCGACGTGCCCGAACTCGGCTACTTCGGGACCGACAAGCCGTATCCGCGCGGTGAGTTGCTGCTCAAGACCACCACCATGATCGCGGGGTACTACCGCCGTCCGGAGGTGACCGCCGAGGTATTCGACGCCGACGGTTTCTGCCGCACCGGGGATGTGGTCGCGGAGTTGGCTCCCGACCGGTTGGCCTACGTCGACCGCCGCAACAATGTCCTCAAGCTCTCCCAGGGCGAGTTCGTAGCGGTGTCGCGACTGGAAGCGGTGTACGCGGGCGCCGATCTGGTGCGCCAGATCTATGTGTACGGCAGCAGTGAACGGTCCTATCTGCTGGCGGTCGTGGTACCGACCGAAGCCGCGCTCGCCGCGCCCGCCGACGAAGTGCGCGCCGCGGTGAGTGCGTCGCTGCACCGCGCGGCCGTCTCGGCGGAGCTGGAGCCGTACGAGATTCCGCGTGACTTCATCATCGAGACCGAACCGTTCTCGACCGTGAACGCGATGTTGTCCGGGGTAGGGAAACTGTTGCGGCCCAAGCTGAAACAGCGCTACGGGCAGCGTCTCGAGACGCTGTACGTCGAACTCGCGCGGGGACAGGAAGACGAACTGCAGCGGTTGCGCCGCGACGCGCCCACAATGCCGGTGTACGACACCGTCGCTCGTGCCGCCCGCGCGGTGCTCGGCGGTGACAGCACGGACCTGCGCCCCGATGCCCGGTTCGGTGACCTCGGCGGTGACTCGCTGGCGGCACTGTCGTATTCGACCTTGCTGCGGGAACTGTTGGGTGTGGATGTGCCGGTGAATGTGCTGCTCGGCCCGGACAGCGACTTGGCGCACATCGCCGATTACGTGCGACGGGAGCGCGAACCCGACACACACCGGGTCGATTCCGACGCGGTGCACGGTGTGGGCGCCACCGAGATTCGCGCCGCGGATCTGACGCTCGAGAAGTTCATGGATGTCACAGCTGCGGCGCGCGTACCCGCCGTTGCGCCGGCGAGGACGGTGTTGATCACCGGTGCGAACGGCTATCTCGGTCGCTTTCTTCTGCTGACCTGGCTGGAACGGCTCGCCCCGCAGGGCGGCACGGTGATCTGTGTGGTGCGTGGCGGTGATGCGGTCGCCGCCCGCGAGCGCCTCGACGCGGCGTTCGACACCGGCGACAGCGAACTCGCCGACCGCTTCCAGATCCTCGCGAAGGACACCCTGGAGGTATTGCCCGGCGACATCGGTGAACCGAATCTCGGGCTACCCCAGCCCACATGGGACCGCTTGGCCGCCGAGGTCGATCTGATCGTGCACTCCGCGGCGCTGGTGAACCATATGCTCCCGTATGCCCAGCTGTTCGGTCCGAATGTGGTCGGCACGGCCGAGATCATCCGGCTGGCGCTGACAACGACTCGCAAGCCGGTCAGCTACCTGTCCACGGTGGCGGTCGCGGCGCAAGGGGAGTCCTTCGCCGAAGACGGTGACGTGCGAACGATGAGTCCGATCCGCCGGCTGGATGGCTCGTACGCCAACGGCTACGGCAACAGCAAATGGGCGGGCGAGGTTCTGTTGCGCGAGGCAGCCGAGCGGTTCGGGCTGCCCGTCACGGTGTTCCGTTCGGACATGATCTTGGCGCACAGCCGTTTCCGCGGCCAGCTCAATGTGCCCGACGTCTTCACCCGGCTGCTGTTGAGCGTGCTCGCCACCGGCCTGGCGCCGAAATCGTTCTACCGCACCGATTCCCAGGGCCTACCGCAGCGCGCGCACTACGACGGACTACCGGCCGACTTCGTCGCCACGGCGATCACCGAACTCGGTGCGACCGCGACAAGCGGTTACCGCACCTACGACGTGCTCAACCCGCACGACGACGGCATCTCCCTCGACGTCTTCATCGACTGGCTGATCGAAACGGGTCACCACATCGTTCGCATCGACTCCTACGACGATTGGTTCGCTCGCTTCGAAACCGCCCTGCGCGCCCTCCCCGAACCGCAGCGCAAACACACCCTGTTGCCGCTGCTCGACGCCTATCGCAGGCCCGGGCGTCCGTTGGCCGGCTCGGCCCTGCCCGCGGACGGATTCCACGCCGCCGTCCGTGCCGCCGGGATCGGCCCCGACCACGACATCCCGCACCTGCCGGCAGATCTCATCGCCAAGTACGTTCGCGACCTGACCCATCTCGGCCTGCTGGAGTAGTCCTCACGGAGTGGGCCGGGCGATCCACGAGTGCCAGGGACCACCCAGGATCAGGTCGGCCAGACGTTGGTAACCACCGTTGCCGGGGTGGGCGCCGTCGCCCTCTCCGGCTTCGCGGATCCAGGTAGGGTCCGCGGCCAATTCCCTTGTGGTGGCGACGAACGGCACATCGTGTGTGGCGCACAGTTGCGCCATGCCGTCGGCGAGATCGGCCGTGCGTTCGAGGTGCTCCTCGCCGCCGTCCACGACAGGTGGTGGGCCGATCACCAGCGGATGGATCGCGCGCTCTCGGCTTTCGGTCAGCAGGGTGTCGAGGTTGCGCAGGCACTGCGTCCTGCCCACCCGCACAGTGCCGTCTTCGATGACCGCGTCGTTGCTGCCGAAGGAGATCACCAGGCGGTTGTCGGCGGCGGGCAGGATGCGCGGGTCGACCTCGCGCCAGCAGCGGCGCACGACGTCGGCGGAGGTGTTGCGCCGGATGCCGAGGTTGAACGCGGTGATGGCGGGTCCGGTCGCGATGAGCACGCGGCCGACCCAGCCGCGGTACTCCGGGTCGCCGATGCCCTGGACGAAGGAGTCGCCGATGAAGCAGATACGCAGATCTTCGTTCATTCCGGCAAGAGTACGAGGCGGGGGAGGGGAGCGTGCCGCTCGGTCGAACCGGTGCTGGGGGAGCGGGGAAGCCAAGGGACAGTAGAAGTTCGAATGGTGCAGTCGGCGTTGCCCACACCGGTGGTCTCGGTCGCCCGACTTCCGAGGTGAGGTAATTAATCGAGATACTGAGATATATGCATCTAACTATGTCTCGCCGTTCACGGCGGATAGCTACCGCCGAAAACAAGCCCTAAACAAAACGCACAGAGGCCAGGGGCCTCGAAAGGGTGGGCGTTGCTGTAGTGGGGGACCGTGGGCGAGATGCCGATTGCTACGGCGGGGTCACTATGCGTGCGACGGCCGATACCGTCGCCGCGCGATGCTGCGCCAGGCGGTCACGGCCCGCGCTGGAACCGGCCCGCGCATGGGTCGCTGACGTGCGAGCCAGATCGGTCAGCATACGCAGCAGGATCGGGGCCGGGATCTCGGCGGTGATCAGTCCTTCGTGCTGGCCGTGGCGGAGCTCGGCGAGTTTCTGGTCGATGGTGCGCCGTAGCACTCCGGGCATGTCGCCCGCCGGTTCGAGTTCGGCCCAGGCTTGTAGGCGTGCGTTGTCCGGGTGGGCGATGAAGTGGTCGAACAGGCGGCCGACGTAGGCGGGAAGGTCGTCGGCGGACATCGCGGCTTCGACGCTGGTTTCGCTGGTCCAGCGCTCGGTGACCGCCGCGTAGAGCTCGTTCTTGCCGGGGAAGTAGGCGTAGAGCCGGTCTTTGCTGGCGTGCGCGGCGGCCGCGATGCGGTTGATCCGGGCGCCGGCGATGCCGAATTCGGCGAACTCCGCTTTCGCCGCGGCGAGTATTCGCTCCCTGGTTGCCTGTCCTGCCGCCCGCATGTGCCGAATCGTACCCCTTGCCGAACCATCTGGTTCGGAACTAAGGTCCAATGAGGAACCGGACGGTTCTGCAATCTGTGAGACGAGGGCTTGATGAGCGCGGACAAACCACGGTGGCAGCAACTCCGGGAGCAGGCGGAGGGTGTCACGACCGCGGAACTGGACCAGCTGTGGACCCGGCTACGCCCGGCCCGCGCCGAGGACATTCTCGGTGAATGGCGTGGTGATGCCTTCCAGACCGGTCACCCGCTGTGCCGTGCGCTGCCGGCGAGTCGCTGGTACGGCAAGAACTTCCTCGCCCTCGACGACGCGAAGCCGCTGATCTGTCGCGCCGAGGACGGCAGTCTGTTCTCGAATGTCGACATGGGCCAGGGGGAAGCGACCCTGTGGAACATCGAATTCCGCGGCGAGGTCACCGCGACCATGGTCTACGACGGCCGCGCGGTGTTCGACCATTTCAAGTGGCTCGACGACACCACCCTGATGGGCATCATGAACGGCCGTCCCGAACTGGTTCTCGCCCACGGCGAATACTTCTACTTCTTGCTGGAACGGGTCTCCTGATGCGCACTACGGCGGTGTTGTCGCGCGATCCGGGGACGGAGTTCTCGGTGGAGCCGATCGAGGTCGACCGGCCGCGCGCCGGCGAGATCCTGGTGCGGATCGTCGCCGCCGGAATCTGTCACACCGATCTGGTGAGCCGCCGCGCGGGCGCGGCGGACCGTCCGATCCTGCTGGGACACGAAGGCGCTGGGGTCGTCGAGGCGGTCGGGTCCGAGGTGCGCACGGTCCGGCCCGGCGATCACGTCGTGCTGACGTTCCGGCACTGCGGTGCCTGCCGCAACTGTGCGGCGGGGCGTCCTGCCTACTGTCACCGCTCGACCGCGCTCAACCAGTTCGGGCGGCGAGCACACGACCAACCCCGCGTGCTCGTCGACGGGTCTCCGGTCCTGGACGGATTCTTCGGTCAGTCCAGTTTCGCCGGCTACGCGCTGACCACCGAGGACAACACGATAGTGATCGACCCCGCGATCGACCTCGCCGTGGCGGCGCCGTTCGGCTGCGGGTTCCAGACCGGCGCGGGCGCTGTGCTCAACGCCCTGCGTCCGGAGCCGGGTGCGTGGGTCGCCGTGTACGGCGCTGGGGCGGTGGGAATGGCGGCTGTGCTCGCTGCCCGCACGGTTGCCGATGTCCGCGTGGTCGTGGTCGAGCCATCCGCTGCGCGTAGGGAACTCGCTGTCGTACTGGGCGCCGACGCCGCGCTGGATCCCGCTGACGGCCCTACCGCGGCGCGCGTTCGCGAACTCACCGATGGTGGCGCGACCCACGCGCTCGACACGACCGGCGTCACGACCGTTCTCGCGGATGCCGTCGCGGCACTCGCCGTCGGGGCCACTGTGGTCGCGGTCGGTCTCGGCCGTGGCACGCCACCGGTGGACATCGGCGATCTCGTGTTGCACGGCAAGGCGATTCGCGGCTGTCTGGAGGGCGACAGTGTGCCTGCCACCTTCATTCCCCACCTGCTCGACCTGTATGCGACCGGTCGCTTTCCGGTCGAGCGCCTGATCGCGCGATACCCGCACACCGAGGTCGGCACCGCGCTGGCCGAGCAGCGCGCTGGCGCCGTCGTCAAGCCGGTGCTCACATGGTGAACATCCTCGAATCCCCGGACGTCGCATGACACTTCTCTACAACGACGCCCCGGCGATCCAGGGCGGCGAGACGGACGCGCGCACTCAACGCCGGCTCGCGGTGCTGAATGCCGCGCGCGCGGTCTTCGTCGCCCACGGCTACCACGGTGCGAGCATGGAGGACATCGGCGTCAGGGCCGGGCTGAGCAAGCCGGTGCTGTATACGCACTACGCGAGCAAGCTCGACCTGTATCTCGCTGTGCTGCAGGGTTATCTGGACCGGATGGTCGACGGGATCAGGGACGCGCTGGCCGATGCCGACGGTCAAGAGGACAAGGTGCGCCGCGCGGTGTTGGCCTATTTCGATTTCGTCGACGAGGACGCCGGTGGGCACACCTTGGTCTTCGAGTCGCCGGTGCCGAGCGAGCCGTGTGTGCGGTGGCGGGTGAGCAATGCCATGGGCGAATGCGCGGTGTTGGTCAGCGCCGAGCTGCGGGCGGCGGGGATGGACGATGTCCGCGCCTACGGGTGTGCGTTCGGCGTTGTCGGGGCCAGCCACCTGGCGGCCCGGCAGTGGCTCGACGCGGGTCGCCCGATCCCGAAGGGCGACGCTGTCGACACGGTGGTGGCGTTGTGCTGGAACGGATTGTCCGGAGTGCGGACCACGGACAGTTAGGGTCGAACCGCTCCCGGGAGCGCGGTGATGTCGTTCAGTTCGACGCCACCGGCAGTGGGCTGCCATCCAGGAGTTCCTCGCTGGGCAGTTGTCCGACGAGGACGGCGAGGGCACGCTTCCATCGTCGCAGTAGCGCCTCGCGTTCGCCGAGTGTGCCGGTGAGCATGGCGGTCATCGAGAGTCCGGTGAGCACGTCGATGGTGAACTCGACCAGGACCTCGGCGCGCGGATCGGAGGCATAGGGTTCGCCGAGTACCTCCAGGTAGAGCCTGCGCATTTCGGTGAAGACGCGACGTTCCTCGGTGACGAGTTGTTCGCGCAGTTCCGCGTCGGTGCGCGCGGCGACCCACAGGTCGAGTGCGATGTAGAAGGTGGGGCTGCTGAGGTCGCGCCAGGCGAGGTCGACGACGGATTGGAGTCGGTCGCGGCCGGGTGGGAGGAGTTCGGCCTCGCGCCGGAACTTCTCGAGTCGGGTGTCGACCACCTGGGTGGTGGCGGCGATGAGCAGCTCGGCTCTGGTGGGGAAGTGGTGTTGCACGGTGCCGCGGGCGAGCCCGGCGCGTTCCTGGACCGCGCTGACGGTGGTCGCCGCGTAGCCGCGTTCGAGCAGGCATTCGGCGGTGCAGGCCAGGATTCTGGCGCGGGTGGAGGCCCGACGTTGTGCCTGGGTCCGGCGCGGTGGTTGCACGGTCACCTAAGAAATCGTACGTCCTGCCGACAAGATTCGGTAGATTGTCAAGAAGGTGTCGGCCGTCACCTCTTGACGACGGCCGATCGAGCTGGTGCAATCAAGAAACCGTACGTAGTAACTGTTTATTCGGATGAAGGGCTGCGATGACGCAGATCTCTCACCTCCGCCGGGGTAGTGGTTCGCCGATCGTGCTGGTGCACGGTCTCGGCAGTCGCCGGCAGGTTTTCGCGCCGATCATCGACCAGCTGGCGCAGCGGCACGAGGTCATCGCGGTCGACCTACCGGGCTTCGGCGACTCGCCCGCGCTGGACGCGGTGCGTCCGGGGCCGCGTGGATATGCCGCGTGGCTCGCGCGATGGTTGGCCGACAACGAGATTCGGAACCCGCACGTGGCAGGGAGTTCGATGGGTGGCGGTATCGCCATCGAGCTCGGTCGCGCCGGGGTCGCTTCCGGGGTCACCGCGTTCTCCCCGGTCGGGTTCTACGGCCCGGTGGGGCGGCGGTGGACCCAGTGTCTGCTCACCGGCATGCGTGGCGCCGCCCGGGCCGCCGGGCCGACACTGGGTCGGCTGGTCGAGCATCCCGCGGGCCGCGTCGCGCTGCTCTCGACCATGTTCGGCCACCCGGTCCGCGTCGACCCCGACGCCGCGAGGACCGACCTGGCCGGGCTGGCCGGCGCCAACTCCTTCACGGCCGCACGCGACGACTTCGCCAACTATGTCCTCGATCCGGGCGACGACCGTGGCTCGTTGGGTGAGATCCCGGTGACGATCGCGTGGGGCACCCGCGACGTCGTGCTCGTGCACCGCACCCAGAGCGCCCGTGCCCGCGCGGTGCTGCCGTTCGCGCGCCATGTCGACCTACCCGGCTGCGGGCACCTGCCGTTCAGCGACGATCCCGATACCTGTGTTCGCCTCGTTCTCGAAGGGACCTCATGACGCCGTCCATCGCCGTTATCGGCAGCGGGTTCGGTGGCCTGGCCGCCGTCATCGAATTGAAGAAGCGCGGCTTCGACGACATTGTCGTGTTCGAGAAGGCCGACGATGTCGGCGGTGTCTGGCGGGAGAACACCTATCCCGGTGCCGCCTGTGACGTGCCGTCACCGTTCTACTCCTACTCTTTCGAGCCGAATCCGCGCTGGCCGCACCGGTTCTCGCGACAGCCGGTGATTCTCGACTACATCGGGCACGTCGCCGACAAGTACGACGTGCGCCGCCACATCCGCTTCGGCACCGAAGTCGTCGGCGCCGCGTACGACGACGCCACCGAGAAGTGGACGGTGGAACTCGGCGACGCGGAGACCGTGGTGGTCGATGTGTTGGTGTCGGCGGTCGGGCAGCTGTCGCGGCCCGCGCTGCCCGCGATCGCGGGCCGTGACAGCTTCGGCGGGAGCAGTTTCCACTCCGCCGAGTGGGATCACGGCATCGACCTGACCGGCAAGCGTGTCGCGGTCATCGGGACCGGGGCGAGCGCGATCCAGTTCGTTCCCGAGCTCCAACCACAGGTCGAGAAGCTGACGTTGTTCCAGCGGACAGCGCCGTACATCATCCCGCGCCCCGACCGCGAGTTCTCGGCCCGCCATCAGCGGGTGTTCGAGAAGCTGCCGGTGACCGAGCTCGCCGAACGCGGCACCTGGTACGGCGTGGTCGAAGGGCTCAGTGTCGCGTGGGTGTACGCCAAACCGCTCTCCGCCGCGATCAAGGCCGTGTCGAAGTGGCACATGCGCAGGCAGACCAGGGCCAAGCCGGGTCTGTTCGAGAAGGTGTGGCCGGACTATCCGATCGGCTGCAAGCGGATTCTGTTCTCGGACAACTATCTTCCGGCGCTGGCCGAACCGAACGTGGAGGTGACCACCGAGCGGATCGCCGAGATCACCCCGTCGGGCGTGCGCACTGTGGACGGGCACGAGCACGAGGTCGACGTCATCGTCTGGGGGACCGGCTTCACCAGCACCGAGTTCCTGGCTCCGATGAAGATCACGGGTGCGCAGGGCCTGGCGCTGACGCAGGAGTGGGACAGCGGCGCACACGCCTACTACGGCATGACCGTGCCCCGGTTCCCGAACTTGTTCATCATGTACGGCCCCAACACCAATACCGGTGGCGGCTCGATCATCTACTTCCTCGAGGCCCAGGCGAAATATCTCGGCGACTACGTCGCCCATCTCGCGGCGACCGGTCGCGCGTTGACGGTTCGCCCGGATGTGGAACAGGCCTACGACGAACGGATCCAGTCGCAGCTCACCGGGAGCGTGTGGAGCCAGTGCTCGTCCTGGTATCGCCAGGCCGACGGCCGGATCACAACCAACTGGCCATTGCTCGGAATCCAATACAAGAAGCAGGCGCGGTTCGACCCCGCCGACTATGAGGTGGTGTCGCGATGAGTGACTACGACTACGACGTGATCGTCGTCGGTTCCGGTTTCGGTGGCAGCGTGACCGCGCTGCGGCTGACCGAAAAAGGTTACCGGGTAGGTGTTCTCGAATCCGGCAGGCGCTGGAACGCCGAGGACTACCCGAAGACCAACTGGAACATTCCCAAGGCCATCTGGGCGCCGCGCCTCGGCCTCACCGGGCCGCAGCGGATCAGCGCGCTCGGCAAGTGCTTGGTCTTCAGTGGTTCGGGCGTGGGTGGCGGTTCGCTGATCTATGGCAACACGCTCTACGAGCCGCTGCCGGAGTTCTATACCGACCGGGCGTGGGCGCACATCACCGACTGGAAGTCCGAGCTCGCGCCGTACTACGACCAGGCGGCCCGGATGTTGGGCGTGGTCGAGAATCCGCGGGTCGGGCCGAAGGACGATGTGCTGTTGCAGATCGCGCGTGATCTGAAGGTCGCCGATACTTTCCATCGCACCCATGTCGGGGTCTTCTTCAACGAGGGTTCCGAAGGTGTCGAGGTCGATGACCCCTACTTCGGTGGTGCGGGTCCGCGGCGGGCCGGTTGTATCCACTGCTCGGAGTGTTTCACCGGCTGCAAGCACAATGCCAAGAACACCACCACGCTCAATTACCTGCACCTGGCCGAGAGCAACGGCGCGCAAGTGCACGCGCTGACCACGGTGACGTCGGTGGCGCCCGACGGTGACGGCGGCTACCGCGTCGAGACGGTGCAGTCCAACGGCGTGCTGCGCAAGCAGCGGCGCACGTTCACCGCGCAGCAGGTGGTGTTCGCGGCGGCCGCGCTCGGCACTCAGAAATTGTTGCACTCGTTGCGCGGCAACGGCACGTTGCCCGCGCTGTCGGCGCGGGTCGGTGAGCTGACCCGCAGCAATTCCGAGGCGATCATCGGTGTCACCAGTAAGTCGCGACGCGATTTCTCGCAGGGCGTGGCGATCACGTCGTCCATCCATCCGGAACCTCAGACGCATGTGGAGGTGTGCACCTACGGCAAGGGACAGAACGCGCTGTTCGTGCAGACCGTGCCGATGGTCGACGGCGGGGCGTTCCGGTTCCTGCGGCTGCTGCTGACGATGCTGTTGCATCCGGTGCAGTTCCTGCGTTCGCAGAACGCGCGCGGCGCCTCGGAGCGGTCGGTGATCCTGCTGGTCATGCAGTCGCTCGACAATTCGCTGACCTCGTATCTGAAGGGCAAGCGGTTGGTGACCAAGCAGGGCAGCGGGGAGCCGAACCCGGAGTGGATTCCGTTGGCGCACGATATCGCCCGCCGGTACGCGGCCGAGTCCGATGGCATCAGCGGCAATATTGCCACCGACATCTTCAATATCCCCGCGACCGCGCACTACATCGGCGGCTGCACGATCGGCGATTCGGTCGATACCGGTGTGATCGACCCCTTTCAGCGGGTTTACGGCTATCCCGGTCTGCATATCGCCGACGGCAGTGCGATCACCGCCAATCTCGGGGTGAACCCGTCGCTCACGATCACCGCCCAGGCCGAGCGCGCGATGGCGTTCTGGCCCAACAAGGGCGAGCCGGATCCGCGGCCTGAGCTGGGTGCCGCCTACCGGCGGATCAGCCCGGTGGCCCCGGATCGGCCCGCTGTGCCCGCTTCGGCGCCCGGTGCGCTACGACTGCCTGCCTGAGGCGAGAGGATCATCATGACAATCGACCAACTCACCGCGCTCGAACCCGCCTGTTCGAGGGAGGCGGCGCTGGCCCTGTTCGACAGCCTCGCGCCGGTGCCCGCGGCCCAGCTCGGTGGGCGGTGGCACGGTCGTGAGCTGGCCACCGGGCACCCGTTGGACGGCCTGCTCGTGGCGTCCGGGTGGTACGGCAAGCAGTTCGACGGTGTCGACAGCGTGCATCCGTTGCTGTTTCGCGATCGGGCGGGTGCGGTTTTCGCTGTCGATCCGCAGCGAGTGCCGTTGGGCTTGGTCGGCAAGGTGCCGAGCACGGTGGTCGACCGGGGTCGGGGACTGCTCGGGGTGTTGAAGCCGGCGTTGCGGGCGCGCGGATACCGGGCGCGGCTGCGGTCGGTCGAGCACCGCGGGGTGGTGACCACGGCGATGGTGTACGACCATCTACCGATCATCGATGTGTTCCGTCGCATCGATGACGACACGGTGCTGGGTCTGATGGACTACCGGAACTTTCCCGAGCCGTACTTTTTCGTGCTCGTTCGCGAGAACGTGCAGGATGCGGTCCGTTTGCTCGAGTGAAATGGGGGTACGCGCCGACTGGGACCGGGGTAACCCCACGTCGAAAGGAGGCCGTGCCATGAATGGCAGTAGTGATCCCCATCAACACAAGTTTCCCGATACCGAACGGACGACGCGTTCGCACGCGGGGGAGTCGATTCAGGACTCGCTCAATTGGCCGGGGTTGTTGCTTGTCGGGATCGGCATCGTGATGATCGCGGCCACCCTGACGGCCGCCGGTTCCGGATTCGTGGGATGGGCGGTGATCGCCGGAATTCTCAGCGGTGTGTGTCTGCTGTTCGGCGTGGGTATCGTGCTCGCCGAGCATCGCCGGATCAAGGTCGGCGAGGGTCTGCATCTCACGGATCCCTGCGGTCACTGACGTGGGTGCAGATGCCGAGCCCGGCCTGATCACCGTCGGCTATTCGCATCTGTTCCCGGGAGTCGTGGTGCGCGCCGATCGTATGGCCGACGAGTTCGATGTGGTGTTCTCCGACGGGGTGCGCACCGAGGCGGGGATTCTGCGCGACGACGACGGGAGCGCGGCGCTCGATGTCGTCGGGTACGCGACGGCCGCCGGGACGATGTTGCCCGGTCGGATCTGGCCGATCACCTCGGTCGAGGACACCGGGTCCGAGGTGAATATCGAGCTGGGGCCTTTCGTGCGTTGACCTGCGCCGCATCGGTGATGGGTGGCACGGTCGGTATTTCGGCGTTCCAACTACTGGACCTACGTCCATTTATGCCGCACTGTGATGCTCATGAGCGAGCATCCCGCGCAACGGCGCACGCTGGCCGTGTTGGTCGCGGCGCAGGTCTTCAGTGGCGCGGGACTCGCCGCGGGGATCACCGTCGGGGCGCTGTTGGCCCAGGACATGCTCGGGTCGACGGGGTTGGCGGGGTTGCCCAGTGCGATGTTCACGATCGGGTCGGCCGCGGCGGCGGTCGGGGTGGGCCGGATTTCGCAGCGCGCTGGGCGTCGCGCGGGTTTGACGCTCGGGTATCTGGCGGGCGGGCTGGGCAGTTTCGGAGTGGTGGCGGCCGCGGTGACCGGGAGTCTGCCGTTGTTGTTCGTGTCGCTGATCGTGTACGGGGCGGGTACGGCGACGAGTCTGCAGGCGCGGTACGCCGGCGCCGATCTGGCACAGCCCGCCCATCGGGCGCGCGCGATCAGCACGGTGCTGGTGGCGACGACGGTGGGCGCGGTGGTCGGGCCGAATCTGACGACCCCGATGTCGAATATGGCTGTGCGGTGGGGTATTCCGGCGTTGTCGGGTCCGTTCGTGCTGTCCGGGGTGGCGTATGTGCTGGCGGCGCTGGTGCTGTGGGTGTTGTTGCGGCCGGATCCGCTCGTGCTCGCTCGCGGTCTCGCGGAGCCGCCGGGTGAGGCTGTCGTGACCGACGCCGCGGCGCGTTGGTCGGCGCCGATCGTGGCCGGGACGACGGTGATGGTGGTGACGCAGCTGGTGATGGTGGCGGTCATGACGATGACACCGATCCATATGCAGCACCACGGGCACGGGGTCGGCTCGGCGGGCTTCGTCATCGCGGTGCACGTCGCGGGGATGTATCTGCCGTCGTTGCTGTCGGGGATGCTGGTCGATCGGTTCGGGCCGGGGCGGATCGCGGTGGCCGCCGCGGGCACGCTGGTCGCGGCGGGTACGGCCGCGGCCCTTGCCCCGCCGAGCTCGGTGGGGGCGCTGGCGGTGGCGCTCGGGCTGCTCGGGGTGGGCTGGAACCTGGGGTTGGTCGCGGGGACCACGATGATCGCGGATGCGACCCCGGTCGCCACCCGTGCCCGTACGCAGGGCACGGTCGATGTGGGAATCGCGATCGCGGGAGCAGGTGGTGGACTCGGGTCCGGAGTCGTGGTGGCGGCCGCCGACTACCCGGGCCTGGGATTCCTCGGCGCGGGGATCGCGCTGCTGATCGTGCCCGCGCTGGCCTGGGCGACTCGCCGCCCACCCGTCGGCGAGGAGAGCCCGGTCGTGCGTGCCGAGCACTGATCGGGGCCACTGCGACGGGAACGACTCGTCCCGCGGTAGGCCCGTGCGATGATCTGGCGATGACAGGTCAGACGAGTACCACCGGGTTGCTGACGCTGTTCGGCGGCGTCGCCGTCGTGATGCTGATGGTCGACTGGAGTCCGATGCGGGCTGTGGCGTTCGCGGTGATCTGGGTGGTCGCGGCGGGAGTACTGATCGTGCGCGACCGGCGTCGGGCCACCGTCGATACCGCGCCCGGCGATATCTCGACCGCCGAGGTATCGCAGGGCGCTGCCTCAGACTCCGGCGAGCGCTGAGGCCAGATCCGGTACGTCCAGGGCCTGCACGGCCTGGCCGCGGACATCGGGGCAGTGTTGCGCGGTGACGGTGTCGATCACTTCGCGATTGCGGGCCACCGCGACATTGATGCCACCACTGCGCACCGCCCAGTTCTGCACGGTCGCGTTGAACGACACGCGCGCGACGTTGGCCCCCTGCGCGCGCCAGTTGTCGAGATCCGGGGCCATCATCTCGCACAGGTGCCTGGCGGCGTCGTCGGAGATTTCAGGGGCGCCCGCGGTGGACGGCGGCAAACCGGGATCAGGCGACTCGGTGCTGGTAGCGCAGCCGGCGACAACCAGCAGCCCGACCAGCACGGCGCCTCGGAGATGTGTGAACACGGAGCTGTCCCTCCGGTAGGGGTTTGTCTTGCTCAGTGCGAATGCCCGTCTCGGGCAGGCTCAAACAGTGTTTCCCTATCGGAATTCGCTGGGAGAGGCACGGTTTCGAATTGTTGCCCCGTCCCTCGGAAGCTGTCGCCGCCCGGATCGCCACTCCACATCGATGGCTGTCGATACAGTTCTCGACATAGCTGGACGCGTATCCGATGAATGAGGTTCTGGTGGATGCTCTGCCTGTCGTTGTCATAGGTGCGGGACCCGTCGGGTTGGCGGCGGCCGCCGAACTGCGCGAACGTGGGCTCGCGGTAGTCGTCGTCGAACGTGGCTCGCGGGCCGGTGCGGCGGTCGCCGAGTGGGGCCATGTGCGGTTGTTCTCCCCCTGGGCAGAACTGATCGCCGCCCCCGCCCGGCGTCTGCTCGCGGCCACGCCGTGGGTCGCTCCCGGGGGCAAGGACTATCCGACCGGAAAAGCCTGGGTGCGCGAGTATCTGGAGCCGTTGGCGGCCGCGCTCGGATGCGTGCGCTACGACACCGAGGTCGTCGGAGTCGCTCGGCGCGGTCGCGATCGTGTGGTCGACTCCGGTCGCGACACCGAACCGCTCTCGGTGCATCTGCGCCGGAGCGACGGTTCGCGGGACAGGATTGTGGCCGGGGCGCTCATCGACGCATCAGGCACATGGACATCGCCCAACCCCCTCGGCGGTGAGGGGTTTCCCGCGTTCGGCGAGCCCGCCGATGCCGTCACCTATCGTGTTCCTGAGATCGAATCGCCGTCTGTGCGTGCCCGATACAGCGGAGCTCACACGGTCATCGCCGGTAGCGGGCACTCCGCGTTGACCGCGATCGTAGCGCTCTCGCAGCTCGCGAACGACCCGGGAACACGCCTGACCTGGGTGTTGCGCCGTGGCCGGAGCGAGTCGACGTTCGGCGGCGGCGAAGCAGACGAACTGCCCGCGCGCGGCGCGCGCGGTGTGCGCGCGAAGCAGGCTGTCGAAGACGGGCTGCTCACCGTCGTCACCGGGTTTCGCACAGCCGCTGTCGAATCCGGCCCGGACGGTCGAGTCGCGGTCGTCGCCGATGACGGGCGGCGCGTCGACGACGTCGACCACGTGGTGGCGTTGACCGGATTCCGCCCCGACCATTCGTGGCTGTCCGAGGTGCGACTCGAACTCGACCCCGTCCTGCAGGCCCCGATCCGCCTGGCGCCGTTGATCGACCCGAACATCCATTCGTGCGGCACCGTGTATCCGCACGGCATCACCGAGCTCACCCACCCCGAGCCGGGCGTATTCCTGGTCGGCATGAAGAGCTACGGCCGCGCCCCCACATTCCTGGCGATGACCGGCTATGAACAGGTCCGCTCGATCGCCGCCGCACTCGCAGGCGACCACGAAGCCGCGACCCGTGTCGACCTGGCCCTGCCGGCGACCGGAGTGTGCGGCGGCGCAGGTCTTTTCGATGATTCGGTCGGCGTCGACAGCGGAGATCGCGTGTGATGTGGCGGGGCACTCGCTGGATGATCACCGGGTGTGTGCGGCCGACTGGGTGAATTCGTCGGCGATCTCGGTGACGCTGGGCATCGCGGCGATCTCGGCGGCGACCGCGCGGGCGTTGGAGGCCAGGTCGGGATCGTCGATCAAGGTGTTGAGGTGCGCGGCGGTGATCGAGCGGGCGGGGATCGACAGCCCGGCACCGCGCCGCCGCACCGCGAGAGCATTCCAGGCCCTGTCTCCGGGGGCGGGGGTGGCGATTTGCGGGATGCCCGCGTGCAAAGCGGCGAAGACCGAACCCGCCCCCGCGTGATTGACCATGGCCGTGCAGTGGGGCAAAGCATCGTGGAGGGCGATCCAACCGGTGGTGCGAATGTTCGCGGGAAGGTTGTCGGCGCGCAGAGTCCTTCGATCGGGCCGGACGATGACGATCTCGGCATCGACAGACGGGGCCGCGCGCACGATGGCGCGCAGCATCGTGTCCGGACCGTCGCCGAGCATGGTCGAGCGGGTGACGAGGATGCGCCGACGGCTCGACGGTTCGCGCAGAAACCGGGGCGTGGTCGCGCCGGGCGCCGAGTAGGGGGTGTAGCGCAGCGCGCGGCCGTCGATGTCGACGATGCTGGGTGGGGCGATGGACAGGGTGGTCGCGGGTGCGGGCAGGGCGGTGTCGGTGAGCAGGCGCAGAAGTTCGCGACGAATGACGGTGCCGTCGTCGAGGGCGATGTTGTGCAGGACCGTGGGGACACCGAGTCGGTCGGCGACGATCGCGGCCGCCGAAGCGAACGGCTCGTGCACGATCACTTCCGGTCGGAACTCGGTGGCGGCACGCAGGAGCGGATCGACCATCGGACGATTGGTGACCGCGAAGACATGGGCACCGCCGCGCGCATCGGCCATTCCCTTGCCCGAGCGCACTGCCAGCACCGGATGCGTGCCCAGCCCGCGCACCGCGGCACGCAGATAGTCGATCGGCGGGGCGATGTCGATCACCGGTAGCTGCGTACGCACCACCGCGGCGGCATCACCGCCGGTGGCCACCATGACATCGTGGCCGAGCTCGCGCAGACGCCGCGCCAGCGGCAGCATCGGGAAAAGGTGCCCGATCAACGGCATGGCCACGAACAGCACTCGCATCCGGTCTCCGTCTTCGTCGGGCGGTCGCGTGATCAGCCCGCACCATCGGTACTACGCTGCGACTGCCGTGGGGGTTCATATCAGGGCGGAGGTCGCCCGTCGTCGATGGTGCGAGGCTGCTCTCGCAGGCCGGTTACGAGGCCGCCGCGCCGTGATAGAAGAGGTCGCCCAGGCCGACAGTGAACACCAGGATGCCGTACAGGGCGTGTTCTACCGAAGTGGTGAGCAGTGAGCGGGTGCGCTGGTATCGGACGGCGAAGAGTGCGCCCGCCGCGATGCTCAGCAGCACCGAGATCCAGTTGCCGACGATGAAATGGGCGAAGCCGAACGCGGTGGCGCTGGCGGCGACCATGCGCAGACCGTCGCCGAAAATCGGGGCGTAGCGGTGGAAGAGGAACGCGCGCAAGAGTAGTTCCTGCGGATAGACGCTGGCCAGTGGGTAGAACACGAGGACCAGTACCCAGATCAGGGGGCGTTCTCGAGGCAGGTCGAACAGGTTGTCCGGGCGCAGCAGGGCTACCGCGGCAGTGAGGGCTACGGCGCAGATCGCCCAGAGTGCGAGGATGCTGGGCAGGGCGGGCCGTAGTGTGTCGGCTCGCCAGAAGGAGCGGTGGTCGAATCCTGTGCGGCGCAGGTAGATCACGATGCCGACGGTGATGACCAGCAGGAAAGGCAGCGGGCCGACACCGCGCAGGAACACCGCGTACAACCCGGTCAGGCAGAGGAAAAAGGCGACGAATTCGACTGTGAGCCAGGCCTTCCGGCGGTTGAGGCCGGTGTCGACGGTCATGGCCCGAGCCTACTGGGTACCCGCGCGCGCGGTCGGCGTGAAGGTGCTCGGGCGTCTTCGGTGGGTGGTGTGGTCGACGGGACTTCGGGTGATCTCGGTGAAGGACTGCCCTATCTAGCTATTGCGCGCTAAAGTCTGCCTGGAGTGGAATACAGCGGAAGGTGGCAGGCAATGACAGCGTCGGCGGTCAAACAGCAGGTGCTCGAACTCGGTGGGGCGTTCATGATCTCGCGCGAGGCCAGGGCGTTCGGGGAAACGACCGGAGTGCCCGGATTCCAAGGCGCCTACACGCGTGGACGTGGCGGGGTGCTCGGTGACGTCGACGCCGATGTCGTGACCGCGGCGTTCGGATTCTTCGAACCCGGCGGCGTCCGCGCCGCGTGGGAATCGGTGCCCATGCCCGCCGCGGAGGCCGCCGTGGACTACATGGTCGCGTGTCGCGACTTCGGGCAGCGCAAGCTCGCCGCGTTCGAGCAGTCCGACCGGCTCGTCGAGCTGCTGCGGCGCGTGGTCGATGCCGCGCCCTCGACCGGGCTGCCGTTGTTCGCCGGGTGGCGGGCGATGCCGGTGCCCGAGGACGGCCGGGCCGCGGCGCTGCAGCTGACGCATGTGCTGCGCGAACTACGCGGCGGACTGCACCTGATCGCGGTGATCGCCAACGGGCTCACCCCCCTGCAGGCGATCCTGGTCGCGGGCTCGCCGATCTACGACGGACCCGGCCACGCGAAATTTCTCGGCTGGACCGAGCCGTTCGAGACGGTCACCGACGATATGCGGGTGCGCTGGGCGGCGGCGGAGAAGCTGACCGACGAACTGATCGCGCCCTGCTTCGAGGTCCTCGACGACGCCGAACGCGAGGAGCTCACCGCGCTGATGCGCGAAGCGCACCGAGTCGCGTTGAGCCGCTAGAGCGTTCAGGAACCGATGACGTCGCGCCCGCGGCCCACGATCAGTGGGTCGGCGGTGCCGACGATCTCGAACTCCTTGTTGTCGTAGTCGAACCCGCTCAACACGTGCCGCATCGCGTTGAGCCTGGCCCGCTTCTTGTCGTTGCTCTTGACCACGATCCACGGTGCGTGGTCGGTGTCGGTGTGCTCGAAGTTCTCCTCCTTGGCCGCGGTGTAGGAGTCCCACTTGTCGAGCGAGGCCAGGTCCATCGGCGAGAGCTTCCAGTGCCGCACCGGGTCGACCTGGCGGATGGCGAAGCGGGTGCGCTGCTCCAGCGCAGACACCGAGAACCAGAACTTGACCAGGTCGATGCCGTCGTCGACGAGCATCCGCTCGAACAGCGGCACCTGCGACAGGAAACGCCGATGCTGTTCGGGGGTGCAGAAATCCATCACCCGTTCGACACCCGCGCGGTTGTACCAGGAGCGGTCGAACAGCACGATTTCGCCCGCGGCGGGCAGGTGCTCGACATAGCGCTGGAAATACCACTGGGTGGATTCGCGGGCGGAGGGCTTTTCCAGCGCCACCACGCGGGCCCCGCGCGGATTGAGGTGCTCCATGAATCGCTTGATGGTGCCGCCCTTGCCCGCGGCGTCGCGACCCTCGAACACGATCACGACGCGGCGACCCGTCGCTTTGACCCAGTTCTGTAGTTTCAGCAGTTCGATCTGCAGCAGCCGCTTGTCGAGGTCGTACTGCAGGCGCGAGAGACGCTCGTCGTATGGGTAGCCCTCACGCCAGGTGTCCACGACCAGACCGCCAGGGTGGGTGAGCAGGATCGGATCGTCGTCGTCACTGTCGTCGACGGTGAAACCGGTGGTGTCGGCCAGGTTCACGACAGTCGCGAGATCGGCGATCTCGCTGACATCACGGGGGATCGGACGAGTCTCGACATCGGTCATCTCTCGGACGCTAAATGACGCGCGTGTCGCTGAGATGAACGCGCGGTGCCCACCGGGCCCACGGCCCGCACCCTCAACACGGCGATCTGGGCGCGGTCTCGCCAGTTCCTGCGGATGCCACCTCGTTCGGGGCACACTGTCATCGGATTCACCTGATGTTCGCGAGTCGACGATGCCGCCGTGGAGAGGACGAAGCCGATGCACGAGGGAGGCTCCTTCGCCGAACAGTCCGCTCTACCCGACGGTTCCTCGAGCAGTCGCGTAGTCCGCATCGCGTCCGTCGCGGCGCTCGGCGGGTTGCTGTTCGGCTTCGACAGTGCCGTGATCAACGGGGCGGTCGCGGCGATCCAAGACGAATTCGATGTCGCCGACGCCGTGCTCGGCTTCGCGGTGGCCTCGGCCCTGCTCGGCGCCGCCGCGGGCGCGATGACCGCGGGCCGGATCGCCGATCGCATCGGCAGGGTCAAGGTGATGAAGATCGCCGCGGTCCTGTTCTTCATCAGCGCTGTGGTCACCGGTTTCGCACCCGATGTCTGGATCCTGGTGTTGGGCCGGGTGATCGGCGGTGTCGGTGTCGGCGTGGCCTCGGTCATCGCCCCGGCCTATATCGCCGAAACCTCGCCCGCCAGCATCCGCGGCAGGCTCGGGTCACTGCAACAGCTCGCCATCGTGCTCGGTATCTTCCTGGCGCTGCTGGTGGACTACGTGCTCGCCCACATCGCCGGTGGCGCGAGCGAAACGCTGTGGCTCGGGCTCGAAGCCTGGCGCTGGATGTTCTTGTCCATGGTGGTGCCCGCCGTGGTCTACGGCGTGCTGGCCTCCACCATTCCCGAGTCGCCGCGCTACCTCGTCGCCACCCACAAGATCGGCGAGGCGCGCCGGGTGTTGTCGATGCTGTTCGGTGCGAAGAACCTCGAGATCACCATCGGCCGCATCGAAGAGAGCCTGCGCAGCGACACCAAGCCGTCGTGGAAGGACCTGCGCCGTCCCGGTGGCGCGATCTACCCGGTTGTGTGGGTGGGGCTGATGCTGTCGGTGTTCCAGCAGGCCGTGGGCATCAACGTGATCTTCTACTACTCGAACGTGCTGTGGGAGGCCGTGGGCTTCGAGGAATCGCGGTCGTTCCAGATCAGCGTGTTCACCTCCGTGGTCAACATCGCCACCACCATCGTGGCGATCATGCTCATCGACAAGATCGGGCGCAGACCGCTGCTGCTGACCGGTTCGATCGGTATGACCGTCACGCTGGCCACGATGGCGATCTGCTTCGGCGCCGCGGACCAGGTGCCCAACGCCGAAGGGGTTTTGGAGCCGCAACTGACGGGTGCGCTCGGCCCGATCGCTCTGGTCGCGGCCAACCTGTTCGTCGTCTTCTTCGGGATGAGTTGGGGCCCGGTCGTGTGGGTGCTGCTCGGTGAAATGTTCCCGAACCGGATCCGTGGCGCCGCGCTCTCGCTCGCCGCGGCGGGGCAGTGGGCGGCGAACTGGGCGATCACCGTCTCGTTCCCGAGCCTGAAGACCTTCTCGCTCGGTTTCGCCTACGGGATGTATGCGGTGTTCGCGCTGCTGTCGTTGGGTTTCGTGGCGAAGTTCGTGCCCGAGACCAAGGGGATGACGCTCGAGGACATGGACGAAGCGGCCGGCTTCGAGCGCCCCACCGCCAGCGCCTGAGCACCTCGACGAGGGAGGAAGGCTGCGCGATGCATTCGGCCCACGAGATGAACCGGCAGTCGCGCGCGACGGACGACGCCGAGGCGGTGGGGTGGTGAGAGCACCGGGCTCCGCGAGCGACACCGCGACCTGGACAGTGGTCGAGGAGGGCTGGAACCCGCAGCGCGCCAACTACTTCGAGACGATCTTCACCGTCGGCAACGGGCGCCTCGGCACTCGCGGGTCGCTCGAGGAACGCCACACCGGCGCCTTGCCCGCCACCTTCATCGCCGGTGTCTACGACGCGTACGACTCGCCGGTCATCGACCTGGTGAACGCGCCGGATTGGCTGGCCGGGGAAGTCTTCGTCGACGGCGTACGGCTCGATACCGAGTCGGCGCAGGTGATCGAGCATCGCCGTGAACTGGATCTGCGCAGCGGAGTCCTGTCCCGCGACACGGTGTTCCGGCTGCCCGACGGCGCGCGAGCCCGGCTGCGGACGCAGCGGTTCGCGAGTACCGCCGATCGTGATCTGTGCGGTCTGCGGATCGAGGTGACCTGTTCGGATCGGGCGGGGGCGGTGACGGTGCGGACCGGCGTCGACGCCCACCGGCGTAATCTCGAACGGCTGCCGACCTATCGTGAGCAGACAGTGTTCGGCTACGAACGCAAATGGGACAAGTGGGCCAAGTCCACGCACCTGGCGTCGGTCGGCGCGGGATTCGACGCCGACGTCGGTGTCATCGAGAGCCGCACCATCGACAGCGGGATCGACCTCGCGTATGCGATCACGTGCTCGGCCGACGGGGGACGCCGTCAGCAGCGGTGCCGACACGACGCCATCGAGGTGGAGTGGCAATTCGACACCGGTGCCGGTGAATCCGTGCGGGTCGACAAACTGGTCGGGATCGCCACCAGTCGCGATTACCAGGCGGTGGGCACACCGCGAGAGCGCGCGGTGGACACCGTCGTGCGGGCCGGCTCGTTCGATGTCGCGGCGGCGGCGAACCGGGCGGTGTGGGATCGGGCGTGGGCAGACGCCGATTGTGAAGTGGTGGGCAACGATCGGGTGACCCGGGCGCTGCGATTCGCGATCTATCACCTGATCATCGCCGCCGATCCTGATGATCCGACCGTGAGCATCGGCGCGAAATCGCTGTCCGGCGAAGGCTATCGGGGCCATGTCTTCTGGGACACCGAGGTGATGTTGCTGCCGTTCTACCTGTTCACCCAACCGCGCGCGGCCCGCGCGCTGCTGGGCTACCGCCACCACACCCTGCCCGGCGCACGGGAAGTGGCCGCCGCCAACGGGACCGGCGGCGCTCGGTTTCCGTGGGAATCGGCCGACACCGGAGGTGAGGAATGCCCGCAGTACACCCCGGACGGCACGCAACGTTTCTACACGCGCGAAGAGGAACTCCACATCACCGCTGATATCGCCTACGCGATCATGCGGTACGCCTGCGTCACCGGCGATGACGACTATCTGTTCGGCGAAGGTGCCGAGATCCTGTTCGAGACCGCCCGATTCTGGGTGCAACGGTGTGTCGAGGACGGAGATCACCTCGCGATCCGGACGGTGATGGGGCCCGACGAATTCCATTCCCATGTCGACAACAACGCCTTCACCAACAAGCTGGTGCACTGGCATCTGCAGCAAGCGGCGGCGGTGTTCGAACGGATGTCGCGGGAGCGTCCCGATCAGTGGCACCACCTCACGACCTCGATGGGGCTCGACCACGGTGAACCGGCCCATTGGCTGGCCACCGCGGACCGGCTGCGGGCACCGACCGATCCCGACTGCGGTGTCATCGAACAGTTCGACGGCTATTTCGATCGCACGGACGTGCCCATCGTCGAATACGACGACAACGACATGCCGCGATATCCGGCCGGCTACGACCATGTGGACTGCGAGGCCACCTCGCTACTGAAACAGCCGGATGTGGTGATGCTGCTGCACATGCTGCCCGACGAGTATTCGCTGTCCACCCGGCGGCAGAACTACGAGTTCTATGAGCAGCGCACGTTGCACAAGTCCTCGCTGAGCCCGTCGATCCATGCGATCGTGGGCTTGCGGGTGGGCGATACCCGCACGGCGGAACGGTATTTCGAGCGGTCGGCGTTCGTCGATCTCGACGACAACCAGGGCAATACCGAAGAGGGAATCCACATCGCGTCGGCGGCGGGCACGTGGCAGGTCGCGACGCACGGTTTCGGGGGCTTGCGGGCCGGTGCCGACGGGTTGGGGTTCTCGCCCGCGCTGCCGTCGTCGTGGCAGCGTGTGCGGTTCTCGGTGCGGTGGCGGGGGCGCACGGTGCGAGCCGATCTCGGACATCGCGACGCGCGCTTGGAACTCGTGGGCGACGGACCCGCGGTGGAGATCGCCGTATGGGGGACCGCGGTGACACTGGAGCCGGGTAGGGCAGTCGAGGTGGCCGCCCCCGAGGGGGAGCCGTCGTGACAGCGGTGCTGGATTCACAGGCCGTGCTCTTCGACCTCGACGGTGTGCTCACCGATACCGCGGCGGTGCACCGGCGGGCGTGGGCGGCGCTGTTCACCGAGTTCCTGCCGACCGTCGCGCCCGAGGCCGCCCCGTACACCGACGCCGACTACTTCGCACTGGTGGACGGCAAGGAACGTGCGGCGGGGGTGCGGTCGGTGCTCGCCTCCCGTGGCGTGAGCGTGCCCGACGGAGAGTTGGACGACCCGCCCGGCGCGACGACCGTGCACGGACTGGGCAACCGCAAGAACGTGCGGTTCACCGAGATCATCCGGGGTGACGGTGTCGCAGTGTTCGACGGGTCGTTGCGCCTGGTCGACGCTGTCGCGGCCGCCGGCATTCCGATGGCGGTGGTGTCGAGTTCACGCAACGCGGTGCTCGTGCTCGCCACCGCCGGCCTGCTGGACAGGTTCGCGGTGGTCGTCGACGGGGTCCTGGCCCACGACGAACACCTGGCCGGCAAACCGGAGCCCGACATGTTCCTCACGGCGGCAAGAGTTCTGGGAGTGGGTGCGGCGGGCACCGTGGTGATCGAGGACGCGGTGTCGGGGGTCGAGGCGGGGCGTCGGGGCGGGTTCTGGGTGGTCGGGGTCGACCGGGGGACCGGAGCGTCGGCGTTGCGCGCCGCCGGTGCGGACGCGGTCGTCACCGATCTGGCGGATCTGCTGCCGGAGTGAGAGCGATCCCTCGAGATCGGAGTTGGACAAGTGTTCATTTTGGTGACGATGATGCGGAAACCAGCTGACAATAAAGTCGGATCGCACGAAATGGGTTCCGTCGCCAGGTCGGAGCTCACCACGCCGGCGAAAATCCGCGCAGGCAGGTGAGTCCGAGTTGCCGCGTGAGGGAACTTCGCCGTCTAAGCTGCGGCGGCGTCGCGATCATGGCACTGTGCTTCGATCAGGTCAGTTGTCCAGCAGAGCTACTACCCAGAAGGTGAGCATGCACGAACACTCCTCGTCCGGAATCGGCCGTCGTGAAGTCCTGGCCGGGGCCGCCGGTGTCGTCGCGGGCATGTCGCTGGTGGGGCTCACGCCCGCTGCGGCGGTGCCCGCCGAGGTACCCAAGTTCACCCCGAAGCCCGGGCGCCACGTACGGGTACTGGTCACCGGCGACGCGGGTACCGGTACCCGCACCCAGTGGGCAGTCGCCGACGCGGCGCGCGCCTTTCACGCGCGGGAGCCGTTCTCGATGGCGGTCGGACTCGGCGACAACATCTACGAGTCGGGTCCCCACGGCCCCGACGACGTCCAGTTCGCCACGAAATTCGAGGATCCCAACGCGGGCCTGGACTTTCCGTGGGCCATGGTGCTGGGCAATCACGACACCTCCGGGTTGTTCCCCGGCGACGGCGGCTGGCTCGCGCGCGGCAACCACGAGGTCGAATATCACGCGAAGTCCTCACGCTGGTGGATGCCGAGCCGCTACTACTCGGTGCGAGTACCCGAACAGAACCCGGTCGTCGAGTTCTTCGTCCTCGACCTGAACCCCCTGGCCGCCTACATCCCGCCCCTGCTGGATCCGTACTGGGCGGTGAACGGTCCGTACATGAACGCCCAGCGCGCCTGGCTCGACAGCGCATTGGCCGAGTCGACCGCGCAGTGGAAGATCGCCTGCACCCACCACCCCTATCTCAGCAACGGCCCGCACGGCGACGCGGGCAACTACGAGGGCCTGCCCATCGAGCCGCTCAACGGCGTACACGCCAAGCGGTTCTTCGAAGACCACGTCCTGGGCAAGGTGTCGTTGCTGCTGTCCGGCCACGACCACACCTTGCAGGTACTCGAGCCGACACCGGCGACCAAGGGCACCCGCCAGATCGTCTCGGGTGCGGCGGGCAAGACCTCGGGCGGGCAGCCGAGTTCGGTGGCCAGTGGCCACGGCGCACTGTTCGAAACCCAGCACGAACTCGGGTTCATGGTCATCGACCTCACCGCGGACTCGGTGAACCTGCGAGTGCTCACCGTCGACCCCGCATCGGGGGCGAGCACCCAGGTGTTCGACCGCCGACTCGGCTGAACCCGACCACCAGCGGTCGCGCGCGGGAGGATGATCGGGAGATGGGCTTCTACACCGACCGGATCCTCCCGCACCTCACCGACAAAGTCTGCGGCGTCGCCCAGAACGGGCCGCTGCGTGAGCGAACCTGCGCCGGGTTACACGGCGAGGTGCTCGAAATCGGCTTCGGGTCGGGCAACAACATCGGCTTCTACCCCGCCGGGGTCGCGCGGGTCAGCGGAGTCGAGCCCGCCGACACAGCGTGGAAGATCGCGTCAAAACGTGTCGCTGCGAGCTCTGTTCCGATCGAACGGGCAGGTCTGGACGGTCAGTCCCTGCCGTTTCCCGACGCCACCTTCGACACCGCTCTGTCCACTTTCACCCTGTGCACCATCCCCGATGTGGCGGCGGCACTCGCCGAGATCCGTCGAGTACTCCGCCCCGGTGCCACCCTGCACTTCGTCGAACACGGGCTCGCGCCCGAGGAATCGGTGCGTACCTGGCAGCACCGCCTCGACCCGATCCAGCAGAAGATCGCCGGCGGCTGCCACCTCGATCGCGACATCGCGGGACTGATCACCGCGGCAGGCTTCCAGATCACCGACCTCGACCGGTTCTACCAGCCGGGCGCTCCGAAAGCTCTGGCGGCATTGTCCCTCGGCGTCGCCGAGCGTGCCTGAGGCAGTCGATCACCACGAGTCGATCAGCGGGGCATCGTGGTCGCGTCGCCGCCATTCGTGGGTGAGGCGACCGAGTCGGGTCGGTGCGGCGATGCTGCGCATCCCGGCGATCTTGTCGTGTCGCATCTCCAGGATCGCGACCCCGAGGACCCGATCGTCGAGCGTGACGAGCAGCGCCGGGCAACCGTTGACAACGACGGCGTGGAACGAGGGCGAACCGCCGGCGAGTCGGCGCTTGGCCGGAGTCGGTGTGAAACCGGCCCGCACCGCGACCGCGAGCCGATGCGGGGTGGCGTACCGGACGAGCTTCGCGGCCAGGCCCCCGAAGCCGTCGGAGATGCCGGTCGCGTCGTCGGTCAGCAGGGCGATCAGCTGATCGGTGCGACCCGAGGACGCGGCATCGAGGAAGGCCGCGACGATGCGACGCGCGCCGGCCTGATCGATGTCGGTGGCGTTGCGGGCGACGGTGATCCGCCCGCGGGCCCGGTGCAGGTGTTGCTGACTCGCGGACACGGTGACGTCGAGGATCTCGGCGATCTCGGCATGCCGGTAGGCGAACGCTTCGTGCAGCACATACACGGCGCGTTCGACCGGTGACAGCCGTTCCATGAGTGTCAGCACCGCCAAGGTCACCGACTCGCGCTGCTCGACGGTGTCGGCGGGGCCGAGCATCGGGTCGCCGTCGAGCAATGGTTCGGGCATCCAGGCGCCCACCGAGCGTTCGTGGCGCGTCTTGGCCGATCGGAGCCGGTCCAGCGCGAGGTTGGTGACGATCTTGGTCAGCCAGGCCTCGGGCACCTCGACATAGGTTCGGTCGGCGGCCTGCCACCGCAGGAACGCGTCCTGCACCGTGTCCTCGGCGTCGGCGGCCGAGCCGAGTAGACGGTAGGCGATCGAGGCCAGCCGATCGCGGCTGGCCTCGAAACGCGCCACGGTGGCGGTGTCCATGAGCACGACTCTAGGCGGGGACCGCGTTGTGTTCTGCGGTGGTGGCCGCGCGGTATCGGCGACTGGGCAGTCCGAAGGTCGGATGGCTCAGGCTCCACGGGTTGGCCCCGAGGACTGCCGCTTTCACGCGGGCGGCCGTGCGGCCACGCAGGGCCCACGACTTCGATCGCGCGTCACCGTCGACCACCTGGAAGATGCCGTCCTTGCGGCCGAGGCTGATGTGGTTGCCCACATACGACAGCGACTTCGTCGAGATCTCGCGCCCGGTGCGGTCCCCGACGATCGTGGCCGTGGCCTGCATGCTGGTGTATCCGGCGGACGCGCACGACATCGGCAACGGCCGACCGTTGTCGCCGAGGACGAAGGCGCTGTCACCGGCGACATAGACATCGGGGTGCGACACCGACCGCATCTGACGGTCGACCGTGATCTGGCCGTTGGGTTCCACCATCAGACCGCTGGCCGCGGCGATCGGATGGACGGCGAATCCGGCAGCCCACACGGTTGCGTCCGCGGCGAAAGTGGTGCCGTCGCCGGTGACGGCCCCTGCGGCCTCGACACGCTCGACGGTGGCGTGCTGGTGAACCGTGATGCCGAGTCGGCCGAAGGCGTCGAGCAGGTGACGGCGAGCCCCGCTACCCAGCCAGCCGCCCAGTTCGCCGCGGGTGATGAGGTCGACCCGCAGCTCTGGATGGGATTCGGCGATCTCGGTGGCGGCCTCGATCGCGGTCAGGTTACCGCCGACGACCAGCACCTTCGCGCCCGCACCGAGTTCGTCCAGGCGAGCGCGCAGTCGCAGTGCGGCCGGGCGCGACGCCACGTGGAAGGCGTGCTCGTCGACGCCGGGGATGCCGTGATCGTCGGCGGTGCTGCCGAGGGCGTACAGCAGGGTGTCGTAGTCGAGCCGGTCGAGTTCGTGCCCGTCGCTGATGGTGACGGTCCGATGCTCGACATCGACGCCGGTCACCCGGGCGATTCGAAGCCGGATCCCGGTGCCCGCGAACACCTGCGTCAACGGCAGGTGGCGCAGGTCTTGACCGGCGGCGAGTTGATGATTGCGCAGCCGCTCGGCGAAATCGGGTTCGGCGTTGACGACGGTGATCTCGAAGTCGTCGCCATGGAGGCGGCGGGCCAATGCTCCGGCGGAAAATGCTCCGGCGTATCCGGCCCCGAGGACGACGATGCGGTGCTTCATGATTCGCTCCTGTCTGCTTCGCGTGCACCTTGAACGAGACAGCACGCGAAACCCTGACAGGATCGATGAGTGATGTGGGTCACTCTCGAATTGTCAGGTCGGCGGCACCCGCGCCGGAGATGCCTCCGCACCGGGTTCTGGCCGGTTGGCGGTGGTTGTGGTGAGGAATTCGGTGACGGCGGCGGCTACAGCTGTGGGTTGGTCGAGCATGGACAGGACGTAGGCGTCGTCGATCTCGACGAGGCGCGCGCGGGGGAGGAGGGCGGCCAGGCGGCGTCCGTGGTCGCTCGGCATGACTTTGTCGGCTGATGACCAGAGGATGAGGGTTTCGCCGGGGAAGTGTTGGAGGGCTTCGGTGTTGGTGACGAGTTCGCGTTTGTCGAACCCGGAGCGGGTGTAGGCGAGCAGGTCGGCGCGAATGCGGGGGTCTCGCAGTCCGGGCTCGGTCCAGGCGTGGACGAGGGCATCGGGAAGGCGGTATTTGGCCATCCAGCCGAACATCAAGGGGCTGCGGCGTAGCCAACCGATGCGCATCTGGCGCAGGGCAAGGGTGATTCCGCCGGGCAGGACCGAGGCCAGGATGGCGGTTTTGCCCGGTAGGCCGGGCGGGAAGTTGTCGAAGGCTTCGCTGGGGAAGACGATCAGGCGGCCGATGCGATCGTCGAGGCCGTAGGCGGTGAGGAACAGGGCCCCGCCCCAGTCGGAGTGCACGAGGGTGACCTCGTCCAGGTCCAGCGCGGCGAGGAAGTCGGCGACGAGCTGATTGAGGCCGCGCAAGCTGAGGTCGGTGCCGGGGCGCAGGGGTTCGGGGTGTGCGCCCAGCGGCAGGTCGGGCAGGACGTAGCGAAAACCGGCGGGCAGGTGGTCGATGACCGAGTCCCACACTGTGTGGTTCATCAGTAGTCCGTGCAGCAGGACCACCGGCGGGCCTTCCCCGCGGTCGCGATAGTGGATCCGGCCCGCATCGAGTTCGACGGTCGGCATGAGTCCTCCCTTGCGTCCCCACGGCTAGAGCATTCGCTCTAGTGTGTTTGCTCTAGTCTGGTGGAGTGAGCGAGCAGATGTCAACGACCACCCGCGAGCGCCTGGTGACCGCGGTCGCTGAACTGATGCGTGTCCACGGGTACAGCGCGATCACCGTCAAACAGATCACCACCGCCGCCGACGCGCCGATGGGCTCGCTCTACCACCACTTCCCGCAGGGCAAACTGCAGATCGCGGCCGAGGCGTTGCGCAGCACCGGCGCGGTCTACATCCAGTTGCTGCCGCTGCTGATGGACCCGCACGAGGATCTGCGCGTGGCCGTACCCGCCGCGTTCGATGACGCCGCCCGCACACTCGCGGAGTCCGGATGGATGAACATGTGTCCGGTGGGCACCGTCGCCGGCGAGATCGCCGACAGCGAACCGGTCTTGCGTGAGGTCGCCGCCGAAGTCGTGCAGGACTGGATCGACCGGGGCACAAGATATTTCGTCAGCCGCGGAGTGGAGGAGTCTGCGGCGCGAGAGCTGATTCTGGCGATGCTGGCCGCGCTGGAAGGAGCGTTCATCCTGGGTCGCACGCTCCGTTCGGCCGAGCCGTTGCGTGCGGCAGGGCGGGCGATGGCAGCGCGGGTGGGTGCTCTGCTCGCCGCGGATGAGAGCCCTGCCGTCGATCGTTGACCACTCCGCCCTGCTGCCATGTCATCGGGTTGTCGAGATGTCGACGATGGTCTCGATCTCGCGGACGGCGTCGGCGACGGCCCGGTAGTCCTTGCGCAGAATCGCGCCGTGGTTGCTGGGAACCTTCGCGCTGACGCGGATGTTCGGGTTGGTGGCGAGCACGGCGTTCAGGCCGGCGCGGATCTTCTCCTGCTCGTCGCCCTTGCTGCCGAACGAAGTTCCCGAAGCGACCACGTAGCGCACCGGAACGGTGATGGCGTTCAACACCGGGCTCAGCTGGCCGACGCTGGAGAGCTTGCCGAGTTCGATGTTGCTGTCCGCCTGTTGCTGCGCGGTCAAGCGGGGCGCCAGACCGGTCGGGCGGGCCAGCGGCAGCACCCAGCTCAAACGTTTGAACAGCGTGCGGATCCGCAACTCCATGGCCTCGTCGAGCCAGTCGTAGGGGAAGGCGCCGTCGACGAGAACCGCGCCGACGGCACCGCCGGGGTGGCGGCTGGTCCAGTGCGCCCCGAGGTAGGCGCCGTAGGACCAGCCGACCAGGATCGGCTTTTCCGTGATGCCCCTGGCCGCCAGGACAGCGTCGATGTCGCGCACGCATGTGTCGAAGGAGTAGTCGGTCGACTTCTTCGACTTGCCGCGCGCCCGCTCGTCGAAGGTGAGGTGGCGGTAGCCGGGGCCGAGATCGGCGATGACCTTGCGCCAGTACCCCTGGGTGGCGAACTGGCCGTTGAGATAGACCACGGGGGTTCCGGTGCCGCCGGTGTCGGTGACGGCCAGTTCGGTGTCATCGACGGCGACCATGCCGGTCCACGCCGGGGTGGTCGCGCTGGTGAGGTTCGAGGAAGTCATCGTGAATGTCCTTGCACTGGGAGAGTTTCATTGATGACTAAACGATAAATTGCATTCACTATTCTGTCAACGTCTGATTTCGGCTAAACATGCAAGCCGATGCCGTTAACCTTCGGTATGTTGCAATGACAACGACGGTGAATGCAATGGCCAAAGGGTCAATATATTGCAATGAATTGGCGGTGAATGCATACTGGGTTTCGCGCCGGCGACGAATCTCGCGCCCGACGACAGAGAGGTGACCAGCAGCGATGCCCGGAGGCAGACTCACCGACGCGGACCGTGGCCACATCGCCGCGGGCCTGGCGCGAGGACTCGGTTACGCAGAGATCGGGCGACAGCTGGGGCGACCCGCCTCGACCGTCATGCGCGAGGTCACCCGCAACGGCGGTCCCGAGGACTACCGCGCCGAACGCGCGCAAGAAGCAACCCGGCAACGCGCCCGCAGGCACAAACAGGCCGAGCCCGCGGCGGTGCCACTCTCCGACACCGGCTACGGACGCGATCCCCGGGCGGTCGCCGACTTCGCCGAGTCGTTCACCGCCCTGCTCATCGAACAGGGTCTGCCTCGAATGGAAGCCAGAGTCCTCGCCTGCCTACAGATCACCGACTCGGGTGCGCTCACCGCCGCCGAACTGGTCGAGCGGCTGCGCGTGAGCCCGGCGTCGATCTCGAACGCGGTGGCCTTTCTCGAACAGCAGGGCATGCTGCGCCGCGAACTGGTCCCCGGCGCGCGGCGCGAGCGCTACGTCATCGACGACGACATCTGGATGCGCAATCTAGTCGCGTCGGTGCAGATGCAGAACGCCTTGGCCGCGATCACCCGACGTGGAGTCGAGGTGCTCGGCCCCGACACCCCCGCGGGTGCGCGCTTCGAACTGTCGGGCGAATTCGTGGTCATTGTGGGCGCGGCACTGCGGCAGGCCATGGAGCAGTGGCGAGATCGGCTGGCCGAGCGCGCCGCCGAAGGGGAGTAGCGAGCGAACTCAGCAACGGAATACGGCTACCGATCAGTCGGTGTGAGGACGACCCGGGCGATCAGTGCTCGGTGGTCGGCGCCGGGCAGGTCGACGGTTTCGACAGTGGTGGCGTGGGCGTCGGCGAGCAGGAAATGATCGATGCCGACCAGTGGTGGCAGGCGCTTGTCGGTGGGATAGGTGACCAGGTGACCCGCGCCCGCTTGCGCTGCGGCATCGGCGAAACGGCCCGCGGTCATGGCGCGGAAACGAGCGTGGTCGTGGGTGGCGTTGAAGTCGCCACCGACGATCGCGGGGCGGTCGGTGCGGGAGTTGCGCAGGATGTCGTCGAGGCGGGCGAGCTCGTCAGCCCAGACCCCGGTGTCATAGACCGGGGGAACGGGGTGGAAGGCGTAGATCGCCACCGGGCCCACCTCGGGAACGGTGGCGGTGGCCGAGATCTGATTGAGGACGTAACCGTCGTATTCGACGGTGTCGGACAGGGGGAATCGGCTCCAGATGCCGGTGCCGCTGGCTGTCCGTCCGGGCGCGAGGTAGCGGTGGGGCAGGAGTTGGTCGAGACCGGCACGCGACAGGCTATCGACGGCGGTGCGGGTCAGTTCGTTGACGGTGAGGATCGCGATGTCACGCGCGCGCACCTGATCCACCAGAGCATCCGGATCGGCACCGTCGAAAAGCAGGTTGGCCTGCATCGTCATGATCGGCGGCCCGTCACCGCCCGGCTCCGCGAAATACAGTGGTGCCTGCGTCGCGATGCCCGCTCCGGCCACGACCACCGCCACACCGGTCGCTATCCACCGCCTGGTGGCCGCAAAACCGACGGCACCGAGCATCGCACCGCCCATCAGGTAGGGCGCCCCCGATGCTGCCAGAACGAGCGGTTCCAGCGGCCAGCGGACGAAATGCAGCCCCACACCCGCGGCCCCGGCCAGCGTCGCCGCCCCCGCCATCAGACCGACCCCGATCCGGACTACCCGCGCTCTCACTGCGCCAGCCAAGCACGCGACGGGGCCGCACACCAATCTCCGCTCAGCCGCTCCGGTCACTCGGCGGACCGGACTGCACGACTTCTTCGCCGAGAAACCGACACCGCGTCTTCCGCTACGTCGGGGAAGTTTCGCTCACGCCGAGTCGGCGGCGACGAGCAGCGATGCAAGGGCCTCAACCACGGGAGGTGGCGCGGTGGATGCGTGAATGGTGGTAGGAAAGGGGGCGTGTCGGCATCTGGCGAGAATTCTGGTTCGAACGGGCGGTCCCGCGCGGAAGACGAGGTGGTGGGCCTGGTCAGCAAGTTGATCCAGTTCGACACCTCCAACACCGGCGAGTTGGCCACCACCAAGGGCGAGCGCGAGTGCGCCGAGTGGGTGGCGCGGCAATTGCACGAGGTCGGCTACGAGACCGAGTACGTCGAGTCGGGAGCGCCGGGGCGCGGCAATGTGTTCGCGCGGTTGAAGGGCGCCGATGCCGGTCGCGGCGCGCTGATGATCCACGGCCACCTCGACGTGGTGCCCGCCGAGGCCGCCGACTGGAGCGTGCATCCGTTCTCCGGTGCGGTGCGTGAGGGCTACGTGTGGGGGCGCGGCGCCATCGACATGAAGGACATGGTCGGGATGACGCTGGCCCTGGCCCGCCAGTTCAAAGCCGAAGGCACGGTGCCGCCGCGCGATCTGGTGTTCGCGTTCCTCGCCGACGAGGAGAACGGCGGCAAATGGGGCTCGCAGTGGCTGGTGGACAACCGGCCCGACCTGTTCGACGGCGTCACCGAGGCGGTCGGCGAGGTCGGCGGGTTCTCGCTGACGGTCCCGCGCCCCGACGGCACCGAACGCAGGCTCTACCTGGTCGAGACCGCGGAGAAGGGCCTGGGGTGGATGCGGTTGCGCGCCAAGGCACGCGCCGGACACGGATCGTTCCTGCACGAGGACAACGCGGTCACCATTCTCGCCGAGGCCGTCGCGCGCCTGGGTCGCCACACCTTCCCGGTGGTGCTGTCGGATTCGGTGGCCGAGTTCCTCGCCGCGGTGAGTGAGGAGAGCGGGCTGGCCTTCGACCCACACGGACCCGATATCGAAGGCCAGCTCGCCAAGCTGGGCACCGTTTCCCGCATCATCGGCGCCACCCTGCGCGACACCGCCAATCCGACGATGCTGCAGGCCGGTTACAAGGCCAACGTCATCCCGCAGACCGCCGAGGCCGTGGTCGACTGCCGGGTGGTGCCCGGACGGCAGGCGGCATTCGAGCGAGAGGTCGACGAACTGATCGGTCCCGACGTGGAACGTGAGTGGATCACCAAGCTCGATTCCTACGAGACCACTTTCGACGGCCATCTCGTCGACGCCATGAACGACGCGGTGCTTGCCCACGACGCGAACGGGCGCACCGTGCCCTACATGCTCTCCGGTGGCACCGATGCGAAAGCGTTCGCGCGCTTGGGAATTCGCTGCTTCGGTTTCGCGCCGCTGCAGTTGCCGCCCGACCTGGACTTCACGGCACTGTTCCACGGGGTCGACGAGCGGGTGCCGGTGCACTCGCTGGAATTCGGCACCCGAGTGCTG
Source organism: Nocardia sp. NPDC058633 (assembly GCF_042717045.1). Taxonomy (NCBI): domain Bacteria; kingdom Bacillati; phylum Actinomycetota; class Actinomycetes; order Mycobacteriales; family Nocardiaceae; genus Nocardia; species Nocardia sp. NPDC058633. The sequence continues at coordinate 152,124 of NZ_JBHXRA010000009.1, read as the reverse complement.
GAACACTTCCTGCTGCACAGCTGACCGTCCAACATTCGAGAGGACTTCATGAGCCACAACCCCTATGACGCGCTCCCGCAGGTACCGTCGTTCACCGTCACCTCCACCGACATCACCGACGGTCAGCCGTTGGGCAACGACCAGGTGTCGGGGGTCTTCGGTGCGGGCGGCAAGGACATCTCCCCGCAGCTGAGCTGGTCGGGTTTCCCGGAGGGCACGCAGAGCTTCGCCGTGACCGTCTACGACCCCGACGCCCCGACCGCGTCCGGGTTCTGGCACTGGGCCGTGGCCAACATCCCGGCCTCGACCACCGAGCTCGACACCGGCGCGGGCAGCGAAGGCGGCACCCTGCCCGCGGGCGCGGTGACCCTGCGCAACGACGGCGGCTTCCCCGGCTTCGTCGGTGCAGGCCCGCCCAAAGGTCATGGTCCGCACCGCTATTTCGTCGTGGTGCACGCCGTGGATGTGCCGGCACTCGAGCTCGGGTCTGATGCCGCTCCCGCGTTTCTCGGCTTCAATCTGTTCACCCACACGCTGGGTCGGGCGACTTTGATCGGCACCTACGAACAACGCTGAGACCGACCTGCGGGCAGCGGGCGTGCGTCTCGCTCGGCTGCCCGCGGGGTCCGGGGACGCCGTCTCCGTTGAAAATACATACGGTCGACTGTATGGTTTTGTTGCGGGGTCGATTCGGCCCGGTATTTCCTGGTAGAAGGACGCCCACCATGGACGATCGCCGTATGTTCGAGCTCGCGCAGGCGCTGGCCGTTGCCAAGAGCAGACAGGACCTTCCCGCGGCGATGCGACTACTGCACCCCGACATGGTGTTGGAGAGCCCGGCGTTCGGTACCACAGCCCGTGGAGCGGCGGCCAACGAGAAGGCCCTGGCGCGGTTCTTCGCGGCATTTCCGGACTATCTGGTCGAATTGGAAGGTCACGCCGACGACGGCGAGTCGCTGGTGTGCTGGGGCACCGCGCGAATGACCATGACCGGTCCACGATTCGGGGTCGTTCCGAACGGTCGGCGCGCCGAGGTGCCGGTATTCCTCCGATTCACCTTCGCCGACGACCTGATCGCGAGCGAACACTTCTTCCTCGATCTGTCGAGCCTGTGCGCACAATCGGGTGTGTCCACGGATACGGTTCGTCACACGCTGTTCGGCGGCACCAGCCGAGTGCAGGGTCGGCGATGACGGTGGATACGCGAGCGAAGACGGTCGAAACAATCAGCACCGCACCCCTTTTCGACATTGTGGTCGATCTGGACCCGCGAGTGGACTTCGGCGCCGACGCTCCACTCGGTCGGCGGGTGCTCTACCGCGCGGCCGGAGGATCGTTCGACGGTCCGGACCTGCGCGGCGAGGTGGTGGCAGGCGGCGGCGACTGGGCCCTGATCCGTCCGGACGGGGTGATGCTGCTCGACGTTCGGCTGACGCTGCGCACCGACGACGACGAACTCGTGTACATGACCTATCTGGGGCGCTGGGTGATACCGCCGCAAGTCCGCGCGGACATGGCCGACCCGGCATCACGGCACCGGATCGACCCGGCACGCTACTACTTCCGGACCAACCCTCTTTTCGAAACCGGATCCACCCGATACGCCTGGCTCAACGACCTCGTCGCCGTCGGGTCGGGATATCTCGTCGACGGCGGTGTGGGCTACCACGTGGAGCGCGTGTTGTGACGCCCACACCCAACCCGGACGGAGATCTTCGCCGTCAGCGTGGCGATCGATCGCGTCGGCTCATCACCCGGCGCGCCGTCGACATCGCCTCGCTGGACGGACTCGGTGGGCTCAGCTTCGGACGACTCGCCGATGACCTCACGATCAGCAAAGCGGGAATTCAAACCCTGTTCCGCACCAAGGAGAACTTGCAGCTGGCCACGGTGCACACCGCACAGGAAGTGTTCGTCGAGGCTGTTCTCGCGCCGACGCAGGGCGCACGAGCGGGCGGGGACCGGCTGCGCCTGCTGATCGAGCGGTGGATGGACTATGCCACCCAGCCACTGTTTCCCGGTGGCTGCTTCTGGGGTGCCACGGTGCCGGAGTTCGACAGCCATCCCGGACCGATCCGCGAGGCGCTGCGCGAACAACGTCGCGCATGGCTGGGCACCCTCGCACGAGAATTCGACGCGGCCGCCGCCGAAGGGCAGGTCGAGCACACCGATACCGAAGCGACGATTCTCCAGATCGACGCCCTGCTCAACGCCGCCAATATCGCGCTGCGCCTGGCGAACGTCGAGGACGCCCGCAAGATGCGCCAGGTGATCGACCGTCTCCTGCCGCCGAGCCCGCAATAACGGCGGTGGCCACGGGATCTCCGTGGCCACCGCCGTGCGTCGTGCCTACTTCACGTTGACCACATGCTCGGGCGGTGTCGCGGCGTAGAGCTGGTCGATCTGCTCGGCGTACTTGTTCGAGATCGGGGTCCGCTTGAGCGACATCTTCGGGGTCAGCTCGTCGCCGCCGGGCTCCCACAGATTGTCCACGATCACGAAGCGCTTGATCTGCTCCACCCGCGAGAGCTTGCGGTTGCCCGCGAGCACCGCTTCCCTGACCTCGTCGACGATCTCCTGACGACGGGCCAGCTCCGCGTGAGTGGCGTCGGTGGCGCCGAAGTCCTTGGCGCGCAACGCCGCCACGTCGGGATCGAGCATGATCAGGGCGGTGATGTAGGGGCGGGCGTCACCGATCGCGACGGCCTGGCCGATCATCGACGAGGCCGCCTTCATGGCGTTCTCGATATTGGAAGGGGCGATGTTCTTGCCCGCCTCGCTGATGATCAGTTCCTTCTTGCGATCCACGATGCGCAGGTAGCCGTCGGCGTCGAGGGTGCCGATGTCGCCGGTGTGCAGCCAGCCCGCGTCGTCGATCGCCTCGGCGGTCTTGTCGGGCATGTTGCGGTAGCCGGGGGTGATGATGGGGCCGCGGATGAGGACCTCGCCGTCTGCGTCCAGACGCAGCTCCACACCGTCCATGACACGTCCGACCGAGCCGGGGCGTGGCTTGTCGATCTCGGTGAAGGTGCCCACGCCCGCGGTTTCCGACATCCCCCACACCTCGCTGACGGCGAAGCCGAGGCCGAGGAAGTACTCGAGGGTTTCCGGCGGCACCGGTGCGGCGCCGGACGCGGCGACCTTCAGCTCGGCGAACCCGAGCGCCCCGCGCAGCTTGGACAGTACGAGCGCGTCGGCGATCTTGTGCTGCACGCCGAGCAATAGTGAGCTCTGACCGGCGAGGTTCGCTTTGGCCTGCGCGACACCGACACCGATCGCCCAGTTCGCGAGCGCCTTCTTGACCGGGCTGGGCTCGACCGCGAGCTTGTTCTCGATGCCGGCTTTGATCTTCTGCCACACCCGAGGCACGCCGAAGAACACGGTCGGGCGGGCATCGGGCAGGGCCGCGGCGATTTCACGCGGATCGGTCACCGTGGTGATCTGGATGCCGGTGAGCAGGCTCATCGCGTGCGCGGAGATGCGGTCGGCGACGTGCGCGGCGGGCAGGTACGACACGGCACGGTCGTCGAAACCGACCGGCAACGGACCCGAGACCAGGCCGACGACCTGCGCGATCACATTGCTCTGGGTCAGCTCCACACCCTTGGACGGGCCGGTGGTCCCGGAGGTGTAGATGAGGGTGGCCAGGTCACTGGGCTGCACCGCCTGCCAGGCCGCGTCGAAATCGAAGTCCGGCTGAGGATCGGATTCCAGCTGGGCCAAGGTCACGGTGCCCTCGGCGGTGCCGTCGACGATGACCGTGTGCGCGATCTCAGCGCCCGAGGCCCGGATGGTGTCGAGGAACGCCTGCTCGGTGATGACCACCTTGTTGCCCGCGTTGGCGAACACGTGCGCGATCTGTTCGGTGGAGCTGGTGTTGTACACCGAGAACGGGATGGCACCCAGGTGCAGGGCGGCGGTGTCGATCAGGTTGAACTCGGGTCGGTTGGTGAGCATGATGCCGACCGCGTCGCCGTGGCGCACGCCGAGTTCGGCCAGTCCCGCGGCCAATGCGCGCACCCTGGTCGCATACTCGGCCCAGGTGATCTCCTGGGTGCCACCGACGGTGCGCAACGCGACCTGGTCGGGCCGCAGCGCGGCAGTTTGCTGGAAGGCGGCGGGCACGGTGTGCACCGTGACCCCGGATGCGTGCGCGAAACCGATGTCTGTCATATCCCTGTTCCCATAGGCCGAGCTGGATGCCGAACCAATGCGAGTGAAACTGCCTCGTTATCTCGAGGCGGAGGCGTCAGCAGTGGCGTGGCTCACTCATCGTAACCGGACATAGGGGATTGTGAGGGGGGTTACCGGCGACCACGTGGCCACCACCACGACCGACCCCGGATCGATCGAGGCTCGTCGGCCAGTGGATCGACGGCGATGGTGTGGCGGCGGTGGCGCCGTTTGGCCTGCAGATATTGCCTTCCGCGCGAGGATCGCGGGGCGATGGTGAGGGCGACGGGCTCGACGGTGATCCCGGCCTCGGTCAGTGCCCGGCACTTGTCGGGGTTGTTGGTGAGCAGTCGGACGCGGGTGAGGTCGAGCTCGCGCAGCGCGTGGGCGGCGGGGTCGTAGCAGCGGGTGTCGGCGTCGAGGCCGAGGCGCCGGTAGCTGTCGAAGGTGTCGGCGCCGGACTGTTCGCTTTCCCGGTAGCCACGAGCTTTCCAGATCAAGCCTGCCCCGCGACCTTCCTGCTCCAGGTAGACGAGCACACCCGCGCCCTCGGCCTGGATGCGGTCCATCGACTCGGTGAGTTCCCCGCCGCAGTCGCAGTCGTCGGAGCCGAGGCCTTCGCCGTACAGGCAGCGTGAGTGCACTCGTACCAGGCAGCCGTCGCGAGGTTCGCCGAAGACGAGCAGGTGCCCGCCGTCACGGGGGTCGGGGATCTCGATGACCCGGATCGGTAGTTGTGTGCCGTGGCGACCCAGCCGGTGCGCGGTGTCGGCACCGGCACGCCCGGTCCTGGCACCGCCGAACGACAGAATGGTCAACGATCCTCCGTGCGGGGAAGGGCGGAACCGGACAGGCATGCGAGCTCGACGGCGCGACTGTACCCCCGGATCAGGCAGACGGCGCGTACAGCCGCACGATGCGGTCGATCTCGGCCACGCTCGGCATCGACACCGCCACCGCGCCCAAATTCTGGGTGGGAATCATCGCCGCGGTCGCCCACACGAAATCGGTTGCGGTGAGCGGAGTTCGGGAATCGACCAGACGATAGGCCAGCGCGCCGGTGAACGCGGCGGCGGCGCCGACCGAGGCTTTGAGCACCTGCGGGAAATGGTCGACGACCGTCTCGACCGTGTCGGAGGCGACGACGCACCGGAAGTTCTCGACGGTGCAGACAGTGCCGACGCCGAGGCCGCGCAGCAGTCGGGCGATATCGTCGGCGGATTCGGCGGGCACATCGGGCAGCAGCGCGCCGAGATCCGCGGCGGCGCCGACGAGGTAGTCGACCGCGCCCAGATGCTGATACAGGCTCTGCGGCACCGGCATCGACGGCGTCGGGCACACGATGACGGGCGGTTTGGGTCGCATTCGCGACACCACCGACAGCACCTGCTCGATCACCGACGGTGGTGGCTCGAAGCTCAGGATCACCGCGTCGGAGGCCTCCAGGGCGGCGCGCAACTCGGGGCGATGGAGGTCGTCGTCTTGGAGTTGGACGCGACTGTCGCGGCAACCGATGATGCGAGTCTCGCCGTTGGGGGTGACCACCACCGCGGTGACCAGCGACGTCGCGAACGGGACGACCTTGACCAGGTCGAGGTGGACACCTTCGGCGTCGATGAATTCGAGGATGCGGCGGCCGTATTCGTCACCGCCGACCGCGCAGACCAGGTGCACTCCGATGCCGAGTCGGGCGGCGGCGACAGCGCGGTTGAGCCCTTTGCCGCCCGGGTGGCCGGTGAAGGTGCCGCCTGCCGCGGTGTCGGCGGTGGGGAAGGCGTCGACCCGATAGAGGTGATCGATGACGGCGTCACCGAAGACGGTGACGACACCGCGGCGCGCCGACACGGTGGTGGGCTGTGCGACCGACGGCCCGGCCATGGGATGACCCGAGTCGGTGGCGAGCAAACCGGCGAGCGCGGTGAAGGCGGCATGCTCGGAGACCGTGCGCAACCGTTTGACGGTGGGTGCCTCGGGGGCGGGGTCGACATCGAGCAGGGTATGCAGCGCCACCCACTGTTCGGTCAAGGCCTCTCGACGTTCCCCGAGGTTGTCCGCGTAAAGGCGTTCGACATCGATACCCACGCCGGATCGTTCCCGGAACAGGCCCAGCGAGAGCGCCGCGTCCACGATCAGCCGGTCCGTCGGCGGCAGCCACTGCGCGATCTCGCGCACCACGGGCAGGATCGATGCCTCGACGGAGGCCCCGGTTCGTCGCGCGTATCGGCGCACCGACAGCAGCTCCAGCAGCGGCGCGGCGTCGATCTCGGTGTGGCGCAAGCGTTCTGCGTTCAGACCCGCGTACTTGCCCAACCTGGCCAGGATGCTGCGGATCGCGGCGACGCGGGCATCTTGGGGAACCGTGGGCATGCTGCCTCCCGTCAACTTCTCGTGGCCGACGCGGGCCCGTCGGGGCGGACGACGCACTGCGATCGCCACAATGCCGGGTTTGCCACGCCCGAAATCCGGCAATTACCTACTAACAATGGCAATTGACCGAGACAAATGGCAAATGCCACACTGGATTACGGGGAGTAGATGCCCCGCCAGAAGCTCGGGGAGGGCTCAGCGCCCCCGCCGGGGAAGGCAGGTCCGCGATGGTCATCCGAGGCACCGACGACACGTTACGCAGCGACCGCACGCCGGAATTCGCTCGACGAACCGACACCGGCGGCTGGCGACTGAGCTGGTTGCCCGAGTACACCCTCAGCCGTGAGCAAGCCTGGGCAGGCATGGAGCTCGACGAACTCGTCAGCGATCTCGCCGCCGTGCACGACCGGCTCGCGCACGCCGAGATCAGTGCCCGCGCCGACGTGCTCGGCATCCTCTGGCAGCAGGCACTGATCAAGCTGGCCAAACGCATCGACGCCCGCCAACGCGGCGAGGAACCGGCCGCGGGGGAGTCGGTGCCCGACCCACCGGCCCAACTGTCCCGGCTACGCCCGCCACGGTCGATGCACGAGGACCGGGCGCCCCAGGCCTACCACGGCTGAACTGTCAGACCGAGTGCGCGCGGTGTTCGGCGCCGACCGCGTCGGACAGACGGGCGTAGCCACCCGCACGCAAGTTGGCGGCGATGCCGCGATGGATGCGGGTGGTCCAGAAGGGGCCGCCGTAGATGAAACCGGTGTAGCCCTGCAGGAGGGTGGCGCCGGCGAGGATGCGCGCCCATGCCTGGTCGGGGGTTTCGATGCCGCCGACGGAGATCAGGATCACCCGGTCGCCGACGCGGGCGTAGAGGCGGCGCAGGACTTCCAGTGCGCGTTCGGCTACGGGGGCGCCGGACAGGCCACCCGCACCCATGGCCTCGACCTCGGCGGTGGGCGTGTCGAGCCCGTCGCGGCGGATGGTCGTGTTGGTGGCGACGATGCCCGCCAGGCCCAGTTCGACGGCGAGATCGGCCACGGCGTCGATGTCGTCGTCGGACAGGTCGGGGGCGATCTTCACCAGCACCGGCACCGAGACGCTGTCGAGCACGGCCTGCAGGATCGGGCGCAAGGACTCGACGGCTTGCAGATCACGCAGGCCGGGGGTGTTGGGGGAGGACACGTTGACGACGACGAAGTCCGCGAGCGGGCCGAGTAATCGCGCGCTGGTCGCGTAATCGCCCGCGGCCGCGTCGGGTTCGGTGACCTTGGTCTTGCCGATGTTGGCGCCGATCGGGACGCTGGGGTGCGCGCCGTGCAGGCGAGCGGCCGCGGCGGCGGCACCGTGATTGTTGAAACCCATCCGGTTGATGAGGGCGTGGTCGGCGGGCAACCGGAACAGCCGCGGCGTCGGGTTGCCGGGCTGCGCGTGCGCGGTGACGGTGCCGATCTCGGCGAAACCGAAACCCAGTGCGCCCCACACGTTCGCGCCGTCGGCGTTCTTGTCGAAACCGGCGGCCAGGCCCAGCGGGGCGGGGAAGTCGACACCGAACGCGGTGGTCGCCAGGATCGGGTCCTCGACCACGGTGAGCTTGCGGGCCAGCCACCGGGTGGGCGGGAACCAGGTGGCGAAACGCAGGGCGGCGAACACCAGGTGATGGACCCGCTCCGGCGGGATCAGGAACATCAGGCGTAACAGGAGGGCGTACATGGTCGACTCACAATCCGGGTTCGGGCACAGGCAGGACGGCGTTTTTGCGGCGGCGCAACAGCACCCGGCGACTGCCGTCGGTGTAGGCACGTACCCGCGACAACTCCCAGCCACCGAATTCGGCCTGGATGGCCAGTCGCATCGAGGCGGTGACCCGGTTGACCTCGGGTGGCAGCCGCAGGGGTACGTATTCGTAGTCGTCGTTGCTGGTTTCCCAGCTCGGCGGTATCGCCGAGCGCGAACTGCGAGGCCTGGGGGATGTGGCCATCACTGCCCTCTCTTCCGCTCGTCCGCGCCGATCCGCTGCAGGCCCTCGCCCGTGGCCGAGGCGACGAACAGGTCGCCGGTGCGTTCGTCGACGGTGATCGCGTCGGGTTGGCGCAGCGTCGGGAACCGTCGTGTCTCGACACCGATGCCGGTCGACAGGTCGTAGCCGACGACCTCGTTGCTCTGCGTGCAGCTCACCCACACCGTGTCCGAACGCGGGTCGTAAGCGAGCGCGTAAGGCGACGATGATACCGGGAAACGCTGGCGCAGCACGAGCGGACCGGCCGAATAGACCAGCAGTTCAGCGCCTGCGGTGTCGGCCACGATGATCCGGCCGTGCGGGTCGGTGATGGCGTTGGTGGCACCGTCGCCCGCGCGCAGCATCAGGCCGAGTGCGTCCTCGCCCACGGCGACGACGGCGGTTTGCCTGCGGTCGAGGACGGTGATGTCCTCACCGGTCACCGCGATCGCGTCGGCGGAGACCAGGCCGGTGATCGTGCGCGTGACCGTGCCGTCGGCGTTCATCTCGCGCACGGTGCCCTCGGCCGTGCCGACGACGAGCGTGCCGTCGGTGCGAATGTGCACGCTGTGCACGTCACCGTCGACGGGAATCTCGGTGAGCGTGCCGGTGGTCGCGTCGATGCGCAGCACCCGGCGCGGGGCGGCGACGAGCACCTCGCCCGGCGTGCCCTGGGCCAGCGCCGCCCCGACGGCGGGGAGGGCGACCGTGCGCGCGGTGGCCGGGGCGGCGGGATCGATCAGCGACAGTGCGGTGCCCGCGGTGTCGAGGGCGGCGAGGCGGCCGGTCGAGCGCTCGGTGAGCAGAGCCTTCGTGGCGGCCGCCGGGAAAACCTGGCCTGCCGGGTTCGCGGTAGCGGGGGAGACGGCCGCGGTGGCCGGAACTCTGGTCGGAACGTCGGGAGCACCGTCTTCACCGCTGCACCCGGTCAGTACCACCAAAACCGCCGCGCCGACCAACGCAGAGGCGACCGAGCCACGAGGGCGCATGCACCGAACTCCTTCAATCCGCACGAGGTGACTCCCTTGATCACCATCTGACCATGATGACTCACCAGTAGCTTCGACCGGGTGCTCGCGTCGGCGGTGTCGGTGACGCGCGATACTGTTGACGCGTCGACAATTGATTGCCACACCAGCGGCAGGAGATCTCACGATGACCGATCGGACACGCACGGGTTTCGGCATCGATGACATTTCCGTCGGACCGTTCGCCCACGGCTTCGGCACCACCGACGACGGCCACCCCTTCGCCTTCCGCACCCAGCACGCCACCCTCACCGTGCAGATCTATCGCGCCGACCTGGGTGACGCGGTCCCCGGATCCGACGACGTGGTGGCCCAAGCCCGAGCCCAGGTGACCGATATCGACCTCGACGACGAACGCAGCGTCAGCGCCTTCGTACGCGATCTGCTCCCCGACGCCGGCCCTGTCGCGGCGCCCGCTTCCAGTGACATCTCCACAGTTCGCGCCATCCTGGGACGAATCAGTGCCGTCATTGATGGTATGTAGATGGTGATGTCTTCCACACTTTTCGCCAGGGCCGCTGCGGCCACCGCCTGCCTCACGGCCCTCGTCGCCCTCGCCGCGTGCGCGGGAACCGCCGACGAGGCCTCGGTCGACGCCGCACGGTCCTCGGCCAACGCCTCCCTCGCTTCCTCCGTCGCGGTCTCGGCCAGCAAGGCCAATGTGCCGCTGCCGACCGCCGAACAACTCGACGCGCAGATCAAACGCGCGCTCGACCCGAGCCTGCCCGATGTCGAACGCACCGAACTGATCGAAGACGGCGCCGCGTTCTCCGACGCGATTCCCGACATGTACAAGGCGCTGCGCGACAACCCCCACGCCGTGTACGGCGTCGTCGACCCGGTCTTCGACAACCGCGACGGCACCCTGACCGCGACCATGCGCCTGGACAAGGACGGTTCGGGTACCAACGTGCGCACCACCATCGTGCACTTCGTGTTGCTCGACGGTAAGTGGAAGATCTCGCGCACCGACCTGTGCGGCATCCTGCGCTCTGCCGATTACCGCACCGCCGCCTGCGGCTGACATGCGCGAATCTCGATCCATGCGGTGGGGCAGGTTCGTGTTCCGCCACCGATTCCTCGTGCTCGGCCTCTTCGTGCTGGCAGTGCTGGCCTCGGGATGGTTCGGGCGCGACCTGGCCGACCGCTACACCCAGGAGGGCTGGTTCGACGAGTCGAGCCAGTCGGTGGCGGCGTCGAAACTGGCCGACGACACCTTCGGCCGCGACACCGACGGCGACCTGATCGTCATCTACACCGCCCCACCCGGCACCACCGTCGACGACCCCGCCGTGCGCGGACCGGTGACGGCGGCACTGGCCGACCTGCGAAAGCAGTACGGCGAGCGGATCCACAAGATCGACAGCTACTGGGACAGCCCCTTCTCGGCGAACGCCTCCGATCCGACCAAACAGCACGCCTTCGCCAGCATCGGGCTGGCCGGTGGCGGCGGGACCGCGACAGTCAACAACTACCTCGCGTTGAAGCCACACCTGGACGCCGGTGTGCCCGGCGGCGGACCCGGGGGGACGACAGTGCAGCTGGCGGGCCTGCAGCCGGTGGTCGAAGGCATCAATATCGGGATGCAGCACGACATCAAGCGCGCCGAGATCATCGCGTTGCCGATCGTGGCGATCCTGCTCTATTTCGTGTTCGGCGGGGTGATCGGCGCCTTGCTGCCGGTGCTGATCGGTGGGCTCACCATTCTCGGCACCTCCGGGATCTTGCGGGTTCTCACCGCCCACATCGAGGTCAACGTGTTCGCCAGCGCGGTGATGACCTTGGTCGCGCTCGGGTTGGCGATCGACTACGGGCTGTTCACCGTGACCCGGTTCCGCGAGGAGTTGGCCGCCGGACGCTCGGTCGAGGACGCCGCCGCGCGAACGGTCGCCACCGCGGGTCGCACCGTGCTGTTCTCCGCCGGGATCATCGCGATGAGTCTGGGCGCGCTGTTCATCTTCCCGAACGGTGTGCTGCGCTCGGTGCCCTACGGCGGAATCTCGGCGGTGATGCTGGCCGCGCTGTTGTCGGTGACCGCACTGCCCGCCGCGTTGAGCATCGCCGGACACCGCATCGACTGGCTGGGCTGGAAACGCTTCTCGCGCAGCAAGACCGAAGCCCAGATCGACGCGGGGTTCTTCTCCCGGCTGGCACAGTGGGCGATGCGCAGGCCGTGGGCCGTGGTCATCCCGATCGTGCTCGGCCTGCTGGCTTTGAGTATTCCGTTGCGCCACATCGAATTCGGCGGCATCAGCGAGAAGTATCTGGCCGCCGACAACCCGGCGCGGGTGGCCCAGGAAGACTTCGATCGCCTTTTCCCCGGATTCCGCACCGAACCGTTGAAGCTGATCGTGGTCGGCGCCTCCTCCGAGCAGTTGAGCGATATCCGGTTCGAAGCCAATCAGGTCCCCGGGCTGACCGGGCGGTTCGAACCGGCGGCGGCGACCAAGGACAACATCAATGTGCTCTCCGCGGGACTCGCCGACAAACGCGACGCCGACCGGGTGATCGACACACTGCGGTCGCTACCCGCGCCACCGGGCGTGCAGGTGATGGTCGCCGGCATCCCCGCGCTGGAACGCGACAGCATCAACGGGTTGATCGACGGGCTGCCGCTGCTGTTGGCGATCCTCATCGCGGCGGCGCTGGCATTGATGATCGTGGCGTTCCGATCGGTGATCCTGGCACTGAAGGCCGTCGCGATGAGCGCGCTCAGTTTGGTCTCGACATTGGGCGTGCTCACCTGGATCTTCGTGGAAGGGCACGGGTCCGAGACGTTCCAGTTCACCCCGGGGCCGTTGATGTTCGCGGTGGTGGCGTTGATCGTGACGGTGATCTTCGGGTTGTCCACCGACTACGAGGTCTTCCTGCTGTCACGGATCGCCGAGAAGCGGGCCGCGGGCGCGGATGCCGCGGAATCGATCCGCTACGGCGTGGCCCACACCGGTGGGGTGATCACCTCGGCGGCCGCGATCTTGATCGTGGTGACCGGGGCGTTCGGGTTCTCGGATCTGGTGCTGATGAAATACATCGCCTACGGGATGATCGTGGCCTTGATCATCGACGCCACGATCATCCGCATGGTGCTCACACCCGCCCTGCTGAAGATCATCTGGAAATAGCCGCCTGGAACTCGTCAGCGACGGCCGCGTTCGGGCAGGACGAGTTGGGCGCCGGTCGCCGGGTGATCGAAGACGTCGACGGGGTGGCGGTAGACCGTGGTGAGCAGTTCCCGGGTGAGGATCTCGCGTGGGGGGCCGTCCGCGGCGACGCGGCCCGCGTCCAGGACCGTGACGCGGTCGGCGTAGGCGGCGGCCACCCCGAGGTCGTGGACGACGACGATCACGGCGGCGCCCTCGGCGGCACGCGTGGCGGCCAGCCGCAGGACGGCTTCCTGATGGCCGAGGTCGAGCGCGGCGGTCGGCTCGTCGAGCAGCAAGGTGGCGGTGTCCTGAGCCAGGACACGGGCCAGGGCCACGCGGGCGCGCTCGCCACCCGAGAGCGAGGGGAACACACGCGAGGCCAGATGGGTGACGTCGGTGGCGGCCAACGCCTCGGCGACGAGGGCGTCGTCGTGGTCGGCGGCGGGCGTGTGCAGCCACGGGGCACGGCCCATGGCGACGACTTCACGGGCGGTGAACGGAAAGCCGACGGCATGCGATTGAGGCAGAACGGCGCGGCGGCGGGCCATATCGGCGGGGGTCCAGTGCGACAGCGCGTGGCCTTCGAGCTTCACGGTGCCCGCGCTCGGTTCCAGCTCGCCGGCGAGGGCGGCGAGCAGGCTGGACTTGCCCGCCCCGTTCGGGCCGACGAGGGCGACGATCTCGCCTGCCCTCACCTGGAAATCGACCGCTTCGAGCACCGTGCGGGTCCCGCGCCGCACGGTGAGGTCGGTGGCACGCAGGGTGACAGTGCCCGGCTCGGGGCGCGAGGGCAGGTCCGGGGTGCGAGCGAACAGGGAACGCCAGGAATTGCGGCGTTGTGGCGCGGTGTGGACCTCGGTCATCCCCAGCCTCCTGCTCGGGCGCGGGTGCGGCGTAGCAGCCAGAAGAAGAACGGGCCACCGATCAGGGAGGTGAGCATGCCCAGCGGGAGGTCGGCGTTGTGGACCAGCGTGCGGGCCACCACGTCGGCGCCGAGCAGCACCACCGCGCCCACGATCGCGCTGAGCGGGACCAGCACCCGATGTCCGGGGCCGACCATCATGCGCACCAGGTGCGGCACGATCAGCCCGACGAACAGGATGATGCCGCTGAACGCCACACCGGCCGCGGTGAGCACCGCGACCACCACGATCACCTGCCTGCGCAGCCGCTCCACGTCGACACCGAGGTGGCGGGCCGCGGAGTCGCCGAGCGCGAGCAGATCCAGACGGGCCGCGAGGAGGATCGCGGCGAAGATGCCGACCGATGCCAGCGCCGCCACGACCGTCACCGACTGCCAGGTGGCGCCGTTGAGGCTGCCGAGCTGCCAGAACACGATCTGATCGCGCGCGGCGGGGGAGGCGACGAACAGCAGCAGCGCGATCAATCCGCCGGCGAAGGCGTTGATCGCGACACCGGTGAGGATCAGGGTCACCACTTCGGTGCGCCCACCCGACCTCGACAACACATAGACCAGGGCGGTGGTGATCAATCCCGCGACGAACGCGGCCGCGGCCACCGACCAGGACGCGACGAACGCACCACCGACCACGATCACGGTGCCCGCCCCCACCGCGGCGCCCGCCGATACCCCGATCACGCCCGGCTCGGCCAGCGGATTGGCGAACACGCCCTGCAACAACGCACCCGCCGTCGCGAGGGAGGCCCCGACCAGGACGGCCAGAGCCACCCGGGGGAACCGCACCTCCCACAGCGTCACCTCACCGGCCGGGTGCGCGGGCAGCGACCCGATGTCCAGGCCGACCCGGTGCGCCACACTGCCCAGCACCTCGGCGGCGGTCGTGGGCACCTGCCCGAGTACCGCCGACACGACTGCCAGCACGACCAGGGCGAGCAGCGCGAGGGCGAACACCACTGTCACGCGAGTACCCCGGTGCCCGGTGGGCGGCAGGGGATCCGGGGTGGCGTCGGTGATCCGCGGCGGGCTCGCGGACTTCGTCAGATCGGGCACTTCACTCATTCGGTGTTCACGCGCTGCGACCGCCGACCTCTCATGCCGCTTCGCCGTAAACGGCGTCGGACAGCGCGGCGACGACCCGGCCGGTGTTGGGGCCGAAGCTGAGGATCACCGCGTCGGACATGTCGATCACGCGTCGGTTGCGACCCGCCGGGGTCTGGGCGATGCCGGGCACCTTCTCCAGGCCGTCGACGCCGCCCACCGACTTCAGCCCGTCCGACATCACCAACAGCACATCGGGGGCGGCGGCGATCATCGCCTCGCTGGTGATGGAGACGAAGGGCTCGTTCACCCCGGCCGCGGTGCCCGCGTCCACCCCACCGATCGCGGTGATCAACGAATCGGCGCCCGAGCCGCGGCCCGCCATCATGGTGATCGCCGTGCTGCGCAGGTACAAGAACGCGATCTTGGGTCGCGGGTCCCGCTCGGGCACTTCGGCGGTCGCGGCGGCGATCTCGTCGTGGGTGCGCGCGCCGAGCTGCTGACCGGCCTCGGGAACACCCAGGGCGGTGGCCACTGCCTCGATCTGCGGGACGACACCGGCCATGCTGCGTTCCGGGTCGAAGTAGACAACGGTCACCCCGGCCGCCCGCAGCTGCTCGCGCACGGCGGGCGCCGCGCTGGTGGTGTCGGTGAGGAAGACCGACGGGCGCAGGTTCAGGACCGCTTCGACGCTGAGGCTGCCGTTGCCGCCTGCCACATTGGGCACGGCCGCGACGGCGGGGAACGAGGCCGACGTGCTGCGGCCGACCAGGTTCGCACCCAGACCCAGCGCCCACACGGTCTGGGCGAGCGTGCCGTACCGGTCGACGGCGATGATCCGCGAGGTGTCGGTGATCGTCACGTCGTTGCCGTCGTGGGACTTCACCGTCACCGGCAGCCGCGGTGTCGGGGCGGGCCCGATCGGGACGGGGTCCAGGTCGGCGAGCTGGGCCGTGACCGGTCCCGAATCGGCAGTCGATGCAGGATTGCTTCCGGTGCACGCGACGGCGCCGGTCAGCACCGTCGCCGCGAGCATCGCCGTCAGCACACCACGCAGTTTCATGAAGGCAAGGCTAGCCATCATTCGGAACGGGCGCTCACATCGTCCAGTGCCGCCGCGATCGCCCGCGGCAGCTCGAGGGTTTCAGCGGCCAGCACGCCGGTGAGCTGACCGATATCACGGGCACCGACGATCATGCTCGCGATGCCGGGCCGATCACGAATCCAAGCCAGCGCCACCGCCAGCGGGGACGTGCCGAGCCCGTCGGCCGCCGTGACCAGCGCGTCGACCACTCTGGTCGCGCGATCGTCGTCGAGCCTGCGCCGAATCTCCGCGGCCGTCGCCTCGTCGGCACCACGCGAATCCGCAGGAACACCGTCGCTGTACTTACCGGTCAGGATCCCCCCGGCCAGCGGCGCCGAGGCGATGACGCCCACCCCGTGGTGGCGGGCGGCGGGAATCACATCGTTCTCGGTGCCACGCGCGAGCAGCGAGTACGGCGTCTGCGCGGCGATGATCGGCGCGATCGCGGCCAGGCTGGCAACCTGCCACGCCGCGAAGCCGCGCACGCCCGCGTATCGGGTGCGACCGGTCCGCACCGCGGTATCCAGGGTGGCCGCGACCTCGTCGAGCGGCGTGTACGGATCCCAGGCGGCGATGCTCCAGATGTCGAGATGGTCGGTGCCGAGTTCGAGCAGGGTCCGATCGAGTTGTTTGAGCAGCGTGCGCCGCGACGCGTCGACCACCGGGCCCACCGCCGCGGGCGCGGGCACCGAGTCGCCGACCCCGGCGCCGGGCGCGTGCATCACCACCCCCGCACTGCCGCTGATCACCAATTCGTCACGCGAGACCAGGTCGCCGAGCAGATCCGCCAGGATCCGCTGCGCCGCACCCTCGCCGTAGACGGGCGAGATGTCGACGAGCGTGCCACCGGCCTCGGTGAACGCCGCCAACTGCACCGATGCCTCGTCGGCGTCGGTATGTGTTCCCCAGGTATGGGTCGCCAAGCCGATTCGCGACACCCGAAGGCCGCTGCGTCCCACCGATCGCTGTTCCATCACCGCGCCCGCGCTTTCGTCACGGCGACAGCCTAATGCGCGCACCATCGCTGCCTCGCTCGACGACCCGTTGCGTGGCGCGGCAGAACCCGATCTCGGCGACGGGCAGGCGGCGACCGGCGGCGACGACAGGTAGGGTCGCTGCGAGATCATGGCCGTCACGGCCGGATATGAAGCAAAAGCCCAGGAGGACGCGGTCTTTCGGGCGCGAGTCAGCAGGAGGACACGGTGGGCGAGTCGATGACCTGGTTTCAGGCATTGGTACTCGGATTGGTGCAGGGACTCACCGAGTTCCTGCCGATCTCCTCTTCTGGACACCTGCGCATCGTCTCGGGCGTGTTCTTCGGCGACGACGCGGGCGCCTCGTTCACCGCGGTCACCCAGCTCGGCACCGAACTCGCGGTCCTGGTGTACTTCGCCAAGGACATCCAGCGCATCATCGTCGCCTGGTTCACCACGCTGGGTATGCGGTGGCGGGAACGTTCACAGCGCGAGGTCGCTGTCGGTGACCGGGTCACCACGAAGCTGCCGGTGATGGATCGCAGTGCCCGCGACGCGCACGAACGCGACACCCAGCGCGAACTCGACTACCGCGTCGGCTGGTACGTGATCATCGCCACCATCCCGATCGGGGTGTTGGGGTTCCTGTTCAAGGACGAGATCCGCACCGGTGCCCGCAATCTGTGGCTGGTGTCGTTCATGCTGGTCGCATTCGCCCTCGTCATCGCCGCCGGTGAGTACTTCGGCAAGAAGCAGCGTCCCATCGAGCAACTCACCACCCGCGACGGCATCCTCATGGGCCTCGCGCAGTGTCTCGCGCTGATTCCCGGCGTCTCCCGCTCCGGGGCCACCTCCACCGCGGGCCTGTTCCTCGGCTTGCGGCGCGAGGCTGCCGTGCGGTTCTCCTTCCTGCTGGCGATCCCCGCGGTCACCGCGTCGGGCCTGTTCAGCCTGCCCGACGCGTTCGAACCGGCGGGTGAGGGTCTCAACGCGAGCGGGCCGCAGCTGTTGGTCGCGACCGTGCTCGCCTTCGTCGTCGGCTACGCGTCGGTGGCGTGGCTGCTCAAGTTCGTCGGTAAGCACTCGTTCTACTGGTTCGTCGGGTACCGGATCATCGTCGGCCTCGCTGTGATGGGCCTGCTCGCCACCGGCGTCGTCTCCGCGACCTGAGCGGGCACCGGGCTCCGATGGTGACACCCAGCTCTGCCTTCGCGGCGGCCGAACGCGCTACGACCGCGGAACGCCGCGCGAGTGCGCCCACTAGGCTGGTCCCATGACGGTGATCCTGCTCCGCCACGGTGTGTCCACCTCCAACACCGCGCGCACCCTCGCGGGCCGCGCACCCGGCGTCGAACTCACCGAGCGCGGCACCGAACAGGCCGCCGCGGTGGCCGACCGGCTCGCGATGCTGCCGATCGAACACATCGCCAGCTCACCGCTGTTGCGGTGTCAGCGCACCGTGGCACCCCTTGCCGAGAAACTCGGCCTCGAACCCGACCACGACGAACGACTGATCGAGGTCGACTACGGCGACTGGACCGGGCGGCCGATCGCCGAACTGGTCACCGAGCCGCTGTGGCGGGTCGTGCAGGGGCACGCCTCGGGTGCGGTGTTCCCCGGAGGCGAAGGGCTGGCTCAGGTCCAGCAGCGTGCGGTCGCCGCGATCCGCGACATCGAACGCACACTGGCCGAGAAGGCGGGTCGGGACGTGCTCTGGGTGGCGTGCGCGCACGGCGACGTCATCAAATCGATCCTGGCCGACGCCCTCGGCCTGCACCTGGACAGCTTTCAGCGGATCGCGGTGGAACCGGCCTCGATCAGCGTTGTCCGCTACAGCCCGCACGGGCCGTCGGTGTGGAAGTTCAACGACACGGGTTCCGATCTTTCCGCGCTCGCCGTGGCCGCCCCGCCGACACCGACGCCCGGTGGAGAGGTGCCGACGGCCACAAGCGCGGATAATGGGAATGCGGGGCACCGCGATTCTCCTTAGAGAAGTGTGTTCGTGAGTGTCGATCAGGGTCACGTATCAGGAGGTGCATGTGTCACGCGCAATCCATGTATTTCGCACCCCCGATCGTTTCGTCGCCGGGACCGTCGGTGAACCGGGCGATCGTTCGTTCTACCTGCAGGCTGTGCAGGAGCCGCTGGTGGTGAGTGTGCTGCTGGAGAAGCAGCAGGTGAAGGTGCTCGCCGACCGGATGGGTCTGCTGCTCGACGAGGTAGCGCGCCGTTTCGGCGCCGAGGTGCCACCCGAAGGTGAGGACGTGCGCGATGTCGCGCCGTTGGTCACCCCCATCGACACCGAGTTCCGGGTGGGCACCATGGGCCTGGGCTGGGATTCCGACGCCAACGCCGTCGTGGTCGAGTTGCTGGCGATCACCGAGACCGAGGTCGACGAATCGGTGGTGCTCGACGACACCGACGAAGGCCCCGACGCCGTGCGGGTGTTCCTGACCCCCATCCAGGCCCGCGAGTTCGCGCTGCGGTCGGCGCGGGTGATCGCGGCCGGGCGCCCACCGTGCCCGCTGTGCGGGGAACCGCTGTCCTCGCGCGGGCACATGTGCGTGCGCACCAACGGGTACAAGCGTGGCGAGATCTTCGGTGCGGCCGAGCTCGAAGAGGAGTGAGCTGCCGTGCCGGTGATCACCGAAGGTGAACTCGACATCGTCGGACGCATCGGCGTCGCCAGCAATCTCACGCTGGTCTGTGAGATCGCCGCACCCGAGCCCGACGGTGCCCCACTGCGGGTGGTCTACAAGCCGGTGCGCGGTGAACGACCGCTGTGGGACTTTCCCGACGGCACCCTCGCCGGCCGCGAAGTCGCGTCGTATCTGATCTCCGAACACCTCGGTTGGGGGGTCATCCCCGAAACGGTGCTGCGCGAGGGCCCGTTGGGGCCGGGCATGGTGCAGCGGTGGGTCACCTCGGTCGACAACCGCACCGACACCCGTCAACGTCTCGACCTGGTCGACCTGTGCACCCCCGAAGCGGTGCCCGACGGATTCTGCGAGGTCCTGCGGGCGCTCGACGAGCAGGGCAACGAGGTCTCGCTCATCCACGCCGACGACCCGCGCCTGCAACGGATGGCGGTGCTCGACCTGTTGCTCAACAACGCCGACCGCAAAGGCGGGCACGCACTCGAAGGTGTCGACGGGCAGGTCTACGGCGTCGACCACGGCATCTGCCTGCACTCCGAACCGAAATTGCGCACCGTGCTGTGGGGCTGGGCCGGGCGACCGGTCCACGAGTCACTGATCACCGACATCGCCACCTTCGCCGCGAATCTGCCCGGCGCCGTGGCTGATTCGCTGGCCACCCACATCACCGACGCCGAGATCACCGCGCTCACCGAACGCGCGAAAGCACTGCTCGAACACCCGGTGATGCCGGTGCCCAACTCCTCGCGGCCGATCCCGTGGCCCGCTTTCTGACGGCAGCCGCCCGCTCACCTCACCGGCCGAAAACCGGTCGCGCTCCCCACCGCCCGGTTGTTACCGTTGCCGCCATGAAGGTCGATTCACGAACCGCTGCCGCGATCGCACGAGCTCTCAGCTCGCCGGTCGCTGCCGCCTGACCTTCTTCCCCCACGCCGGCGACCGGAAACGGTCCGCCGGTGTGCGTCGGTCTCGGTGCCGGGCCTGCCCGTGCGGTCGCTTCCGGTCGATGTCACATCGATGGAGCAACCACCGTGATCACTACAGACCAGACCGTTCGGACATTCCTCGACTTCTTCCGCGACCGCGGGCACGCCCGCACACCGGCCGGATCGCTCGTTCCCTCGCCGGGGGACCCGGTGCTGTTCACCACCTCCGGAATGCACCCGCTGACCCCTTATCTGATGGGCCGCTCCCACCCGCTGGGTCGACGGCTCACCGGCTCGCAGCGATGCCTGCGCACCACCGATCTCGAGGAGGTCGGTGACGACACCCACCTCACCGTGTTCGAAATGCTCGGCTCCTGGTCACTGCGCGACTACGACGGCTCACAGAGCCTGCGGTGGGGATTCGAACTACTGCGTGACGGGTTCGGCATCGACCCCAACCGGATGTATGCCACGGTGTTCGGCGGTGACGAACAGGTCGAGCCCGACCACGAATCGTGGCGCACCTGGGACGAGTTGGGCCTGCCGGTCGAACCGACCACCGACGAGAACTGGTGGTCCAACGGTCCGACCGGACTCTGCGGGCCCGATTCCGAGATCTTCGTCTGGACGGGAGACGACTGGCCAGAGGGCACACCGACCTCCGATCACCGGTGGGTGGAGCTGTGGAATCACGTCATGATGCGATACCTGCGCCATCGCGACGGCAGCCTCGAACCGATGCGCGGGCCCGTCATCGACACCGGTCTGGGTGTGGAACGGCTGGTGCGAGTCCTGCAGAACACGCAGTCCGTTTTCGATATCGACGTTTTCGGGCCTTGGACGACCGCCCTGCCCCGCATCTGGGGTCCGCTGGACGAGCGGTCGCTGCGATTGGTGTCGGACCATCTACGGTCGAGCATCGTCATCCTCGGCGACCGGGTCGCACCCTCGCCGTCCGGTCGCGGTCACATACTTCGCCGGGTGATCCGCCGCGCCTTGACCACGCTGTGGCGCGACGATCCGACCCGCACCCTGGCCGACCTGCCGATCGAGGTGGTGGAACGCACCCTCGGACACTTCCGGCAATCCGTTCCCGCCCAGGAGGTCCGCGCCATCCTGCTCGACGAGGAACGAAAATTCCACCTGCTGCTCCAGGGCGGACGAAAAGTCCTGTCCCAGCGCCGTTTCACCGGGCCCTTGACCGACGACGACTATCACTATCTGCACGACACGCACGGCCTACCTCGCGATCTCGTGGTGTATCTGACCGCCGAGGCCGATGTCAGGTGACAGTCAGGTCGGGGCTGTCGCGGGTGGTGGCACTCGGAGTCGGCGCTGTACCGGTGTGGGATGAGCGCGTTGTCGAGTAACGACGCGCGGCTGGGGAAAGGTGAGGCCGACCATCCCACCGATGAGTTTCGAGCGCGAAGGAGGTCTACACCGTTATGAGGAAACTGATCTACGGGTTCGGCGTGTCCCTGGACGGCTATGTCAACGACCGGGAGGGCAGCATCGACTGGACCGATCCGGACGAGGAGCTGCACCAGTTCCACAACGACCGTTTCCGCGGGCTCGAGGTGTCGTTGAACGGTCGCCGGCTGTACGAGCTGATGGCCGAGTACTGGCCGTACGTGCCCGAGGACGCACCGCCTGTGCAGCGCGAATTCGGCGAGCTCTGGACCGACACACCCAAGGTCGTCTTCTCTCGGACGCTCACCGAGGTCCAGTGGAACAGCACCCTGGTCAGCGAGAACGCGGTCGAGGAGGTTCGCAGGCTCAAGGCAGGCGGCGACGGCGTCATGGAGGTCGGTGGCGCGAGCCTGGCGGCCTCGCTGATGCCCCACGGGCTCATCGACGAGTACCAGCTTTTCGTCTCGCCCGTGGTCCTCGGCGGCGGCACACCGATGTTCCCGTCACTGGACCACCGCGTCGGGCTCCGCTTGGCCGAGACGAGGCGCTTCGAGACCGCGGTGATGCTGCGCTACGTCGTCGACTGAGGTCGCCGCACCCGGCGCCGGGGCTCGGCGTCGCGTGGTAGCGCACCGGCGGCAGATCGTGCTGTCGAGGCTCTGTTGCCTGGTCAACGCCGGTGCTAGTGTGCTCCAAGCACTTTCGTTATCCCCGCGAGATCTGAGGAACCATGTCGACCCGTTCTATCGTTACCGCCTCCGCCACCGCATTGCTGCTGACCGGTGCCGCCGCTGCGGTCGCCGCACCCGCGCAGGCGTTCCCCGCCGGCTGGTGGGCCGAGAAGACCTTCGTCTGCACCGCCACCGACCGCTCCGGTGCGCCGCTGCCCGACGTCACTGTGCAGGCGGCCGACCAGGTCGGTGCGTCGTTCTACGCGCTGCCGCAGTTCGGCCCGGACGCCGACACCGCGAATGTGCAGTGCTACCAGCAGTGATGTGATCTCGTTCGGTGCCGCCGCACGTCGGGGAGCGGTGGCACCGAAGTCTCATCGTGTGTGTGCTTGCACGAATTCGCTTACCGCCGCAGTCTGATTCACCAAGGCGTGGCCGACGCCGGGAAGCACACGCACCTCGCCCCGCGTGAAAGCTCCGCGGGCGCGTTCGGCGGTACGCGCCGAGTCGAACAGGACGTCACGTTCGCCGACGATTACCAGGACCGGGATGTCCACCGCGCGTAGTTGTTCGTCGCGGAAGATGGGCAGACTCGCCGGGCGCGGCGCGAAATGCGTGAACGTCAACTCGATGTCGTCGATGATCGGGTCCGCGTCGGGCCCATCGATGCCGAGAACGATGTGCGCCATGTCGCGCACACTGTGTCGACCGATCAGCCGCAGCCCGATCGCCTTCACCAGCCAGCCGTAGCGGTGCTTTCCCAGCCCACCGGGGCACAGCAGGACCAACGTCGTGACCCGGGTCGGCCTGCGCAGCACGTAGTCGAGTGCGGTCCACCCGCCCAGCGACATGCCGACCATCGCCACGGTGTCGAGGCCGAGGCCGTCGATGACCTCGTCGAGCCAACTCGCGATGGCGTCGCTGTCCAGTGCGGGCCGGACGGGGGCGCTGAATCCCGGTTCGCCGGGCAGATCCACCGCGTACACCCGGAATCGGGTCGACCAGTCGGCGATGTCGGCACGCCAGGTGCTCGCGTTGGCTCCTGAGCCGTGCAGTGCGATCAGCGGCGGTGCGTCGGCGGGTCCGGAGACCACGACGAACGTTTCCCCCACGCCGGTGTCGATGCGCAGTTCCTCGCGGGGAACCGGCCAGGCGTCGAGGTTTTCGCGGTAGCGCTGGTGGATGAGTTGTCGGCCTTCGTCGGATTTGTAGATCATGAGCTGAGGATTCCGTCCAGGTAGTCGAGCAGGCGGGACGTGTCGGCGAGGCTGCCGAGCAGGATCACTTTGAGGCGGTCACGGGCCGGGTCGTAGCTGGTTTCCACGCGCATGCGCTGACCGCCGGCGCCCCGGGTCCCCGCGGTGGCGGTGAGCAGGGTGGTGATCCGGTCGACGGTGGCGCGGTCGATGTCGTCGATCTCGACGATGCAGGAGGACTCGGCGTAGCGACGTGGCGCTGTGTGCGGGGTGGTGATCGGCAGTCCGGTGAACGCCTCGAGGTCTTCGTGGGTGATGCGGTACTGCTTGCCGATGCGGGTGGCGGGGAGCTTGCCGTCGCGCACATAGCTGCGCACGGTGCGCACGTGCAGCCCGAGTAGTTCGGCTACCTGCTCCACCGAATAGAGACGTTCCGTCATGAAACGACTGTAAACGAATGTATGTATAGGTATCAATATGGATGTTCAGGGAAGTATGAGATGTGACAATGATCGCGATTTCACACGATCGCCCGGACCGGATGGGCACGCTCGGCACGACACGCCCGCATCGGCCCTCAGCCCGGTGACCAGCGAATCCGGCTGAGCGCAAACCTTGACGTCGGCGCCGCGACAGGTTTGTGTGCAGGTAACGGGCCACCCCGCGACACCGCGAGCAACCCCGTGGGCCGGGCCGCGGGCCGAGCGCATCGGCGGGGGCTCTACCCTCGAAGACATGCAGTCCTGGTCCGATATCGCCCTGCCGACCGTCCCCGGAACAGGGCCGCCGTTGCGTTTGTACGACACCGCCGATCGTCAGATCCGCCCGGTCACCCCCGGCGAGACCGCGAAGATGTACGTCTGCGGCATCACCCCCTACGACGCCACCCACCTCGGGCACGCCGCCACCTATCTCACGTTCGACCTGGTCAACCGGATCCTGCGCGACGCGGGCCACGACGTGCACTACGTGCAGAACGTCACCGATGTCGACGACCCGCTCTTCGAACGCGCCGACCGCGACGGCATCGACTGGCGCGACCTCGGCAGCCGAGAAATCGAGCTGTTCCGCGAGGATATGGCCGCGCTGCGAGTACTGCCGCCACGCCACTACATCGGCGCCATCGAGTCGGTCGAGGAGGTGGTGGAGCTGGTGCAGAAACTGCTCGCCGCCGGCGCCGCCTACATCGTCGACGATGCCGAGAACCCCGACATCTACTTCCGCACCGACGCCACCGAGCAGTTCGGCTACGAATCCGGCTACGACCGCGCGACCATGGAGACGCTGTTCGCCGAACGCGGCGGCGACCCCGACCGGGCGGGCAAGCACGACACCATCGACGCCCTGCTGTGGCGGGCCGAACGCCCCGGGGAGCCGTCGTGGGAGGCGCCGTTCGGTGCGGGCAGGCCCGGCTGGCACATCGAGTGTGCGGCGATCGCGCTCAACCGCATCGGCGCCGAGTTCGATATCCAGGGTGGTGGCTCGGATCTGATGTACCCGCACCACGAATACTCCGCCGCGCACGCCGAGGCGATCACCGGCACCCGCCGCTTCGCCCGCCACTACGTGCACGCCGGGCTGATCGGCCTGGACGGGGAGAAGATGTCGAAGTCGAAGGGCAACCTCGTCCTCGTGTCGAAGCTGCGCCGCTCCGGTGTCGACCCCGCCGCGATCCGCCTCGGCCTGCTCGACGGCCACTACCGCCAGGACCGCATGTGGACCGACGAGGTGCTCACCGCCGCGCAGAATCGCCTCGACCGCTGGCGTGAAGCGGTATCGCTGACCGCGGGCCCCTCGGCCACCGACACCGTCGCCCGGTTGCGTCAGCACCTGGCCGACGACCTCGACACCCCGAAGGCTCTCGACGCCATCGACAACTGGGCCGAACAGGCCATCGCCTACGGCGGCACCGACACCGACGCCCCCGCCCTGGTCCGCACCGCGGTTGAAGCGCTCCTCGGTGTCACTCTCTGACCGGAGCGCCGGACGCCCGGCATCAGTGACCGTTCCGTAGCTGTCACCACGGCGTCCGCCGGCGTGAACCGCACAGCCGTGCCGGTTGCCCGCAGTGTGCTGCACCTATACTGTGGGCCACAGCGCAGCTGACCTGCCGTCGATCGGAGAGCATCACATGGGGTGCTACCAGCACATCATTGTGGGAACCAACGGCTCGGAGTCCGCGCAGACAGCGGTAGCGGTAGCGGGGGAGTTCGCCGTACGCCTCGGAATCCCGGTCACCGTGGTGAGCGTCTGGAAGGACGCGGGACGCAAAACGGCCACCGACGTCGAATGGGCCGCGCAGGCCACCGCCGCGGCCGCGGAAACCCTCACCGCCGCCGGTGTGTTCGAGGTCTCGCGCATCGAGGTCGACGGCACCGCGGGCGCGATCCTGCTCGCGATCGCCGAACAGCGACCCGACGCACTGCTCGTCATCGGTGGGGGCAGCCTCGGTAGTTCCAAAGCGCGACTGCTCGGTTCGACCGCCAATCACGTGTCCCACCACAGTCAGACCGACGTGGTGTTCACCAGCAAGGTCCCCAAACGCTGGACGACCATCGGCCTCACCACCGACGGCTCGGCGAGTTCGCTGGCCGCGGTCCGGCGCGGCTACGATGTCGCGCTCGCTCTCGGCGCGCGCCCCTTCCTGGTGACCTCCGCCAAAACCGACGACGACGGTATCGACACCCTGGCCGAGGTGGAAGGCCAACTCGCGGTCGAGGACCCGGAATTGTTCGGCCGCGACATCCTCACCGGGGTCCCCGCGGCAGAGGCGATCTGCAACTCGGCCTGGAAATACGATCTGGTCGTGATCGGCAACCGCGGAATGAGCGGGCCCGCACGCCTTTTGGGCTCGGTAGCCAACAAAGTGACCCACGACATCGACACCAACCTACTGCTCGTCAATACCACGCACTGACCGGAAACGCGATGTTTGCTCCGATTTAGCGGGTAACGGCGGAACTTGCCCGGACGGGCGTGTTCGGTCGCCTATGATGACCGTACGCGCGATGTTCGCCACACAACGGAGTGGACGCCGGATGAATGCTGGGATCGAGGCGGCGGGTTTCTTCGGCCTGCTGGACTGGGAGAAGACGACCGGTCTGAGCAGGTTCTGGGTCGACATGATCACCATCCCGATCTTCAGCGCGATGGCCGGTCTGATCACCAACTGGACCGGGGTGATCATGCTGTTCGCGCCGGTGCGGTTCACCGGCTTCTATGTGCCGGGCCTGAAAACGATCTTTCCGCTGCTGCCGCGCAAGGTGCAGATCCTGCCGACCTTCGCCCCGGGCGGCATCCTCGGCTTCCAGGGTTTCATTCCCGCCCGCTCGGAGAAGATGGCGAGCCTGATGGTCGACAACGCGGTCGCCAAGATCGGCACCGCCAAGGACTTCTTCGACCAGATGGATCCACGCAAGATCTCCGCGCAGGTCGCGCTGGTGGCGATGCCGAACGTGCGCTCGATGGTCGACTCGATCATGGTCACCGAGCACCCCCGACTGTGGGCCGACATGCCGCCGCGCGCACGCGAAGCCGTCTACACACGGGTGGAGGCCGAGCTGCCCGCGATCACCGATCGCGCGTTCGACTTCATCGGCGAGAACATCGACCAGCTCCTGGATGTGAAGCTGATGGTCGTCGGCTACCTGCGACGCAGGCCCGAACTGCTCAAGGACGTGATCTACGGGCTCGGGGCGCCGGAATTGCGGTTCATGACCCGCAGTGGAGTGCTGGGCTTCCCGTTCGGGGTGATCGTGGCACTGTGGTTGTCGTTGCTGCACTACAGCACCCCCCACGGCGACACCCCCGCGCTGATCTCCCTGCCCGGCTGGCTCTACGGCATCCTGCATTTCCTGCCCGCGTGGGCGTGGGTGCTCGCCGGTGGTGCGGCGGTGGGTGTGCTGGTCAACATCATCGCGATCAAGGTGGTGTTCGAGCCCGCGGTGCCGCAGCCGCGCTACAAATATCCGTGGCGGGTCGCGAAATTCGCGAAACGGCAGTATCAGGCCGCCGCGGACCTCGGGCACGCGATCGGATATCAGATCGTCACCCTCGACGTCGTCACCGAGCAGTTGCTCGACGGGCCGAGCGGTGACAAGACCCGCGCGGTGATCGCCCACTTCCTCCAGGTCGAGATCGACCGGATCCTCGGCCCGTTGCGCTCGGTGACCCGGCTCGCGATCGGGCGGCGCGAATTCGACGCCATCCAAGCCACCGCCGGTGCGAACCTGGCCACCGAGATGAAGCCATGGCTGGTCGAAGATGTCGAGTTCTCCCAGACCACCGCGGCCAGCGTCGACCGGCTCGCCACCGAGAAACTGCGCGAACTGCCCCCGGACGAGTTCGTCGAGATGCTCTACACCGCCATCGAGCAGGACGCCTGGCTGCTGTATCTGCACGGCGGCGTGCTCGGAGCCTTCATCGGCGCACTGCACCTGCTGATCTTCGGAGCGTGACGATGGACAACGAGCCCGACCGTGAACCCGGGATCCCCACCGATCTGCTCGGATTGGCGCGCATCGCGGGACTGTCGTTGCGCCACATCGTCGGTGCCGTGACCAAAGGCGCCGTGCACACCGCCACCGATCTGGTCGACGATCTACGCGCCGGTGAGCCGATGTCGCAGATCTTCGACGAACGTGTGGATCTGTTGCGGCGCACCGCGTTGAGCGCGCTCGGACTGACCAGCACCGCCAACGGCGTGTACGGTCCGGTCGAAGCCGAGGTCGATGCCGCCGACCTCAAGGCGATGGGCGATGCGATGATCACCGAGGGCTGGGATTGCGCGCGGCAACCGCGCGAGCTGCACCCCTCGTTCGTGCCGATCCTGCACGACCTGACACCCGACGAAGCCCGCATCCTGCGGTTCCTCGCCGTCGCCGGACCCCAGCCCGCGATCGACATCCGCACCAAGGCCCCGTTCGGGATCGGCTCGCAGCGGCTGGCCGACGGCATCAACATGATCGCCGCGATGGCCGGGTGCGCGCTGCCCGACCGGGATCACCACTACCTGGGAAACCTCAGTCGCCTCGGGCTGGTCCGCTACTCCACCGAACCGGTCGCCGACTTCCGCCGCTACGCGTTTCTCGAAGCGCAACCACCGGCGCAGGCAGCGTACAAGTCGGTGAAGATGCGGGCGATCAGTTCCTATCGCAGCATCTACCTGACGGTTTTCGGAAAGCAGTTCTGCGACGCGTGTTTCGTGCTGGGCGACTACACCGGGGGCGGTTGGGCAGGCGATGACCGTGGCGACATCTACCTGGGCAAGGGCCCCCGGCTGCCCTGAGCGGGTACGACGCCTCGCTCAGTCCCGGTTGCGCAGCGCGTCGAGGACCTCGGCGAACATCACCGATTTGATCGCCGTCATCGTGGCCTGATCCTTGCCGCCCAGTGGCGCGACCAAAGCCAGTGCGGTATCGAGGACTTCGCCCTCGGCCGCGGTGGCGTCGACCAGATCCAGCGCCAGTGCGTCGGCGCCACCGAAACGCCGGCCCGTGGTCATGCTGGCGACGGCGGCCTTGGGCGTCAGCTTGGCCTGGATGAGCGCGGCCATACCGTTGGTGAAGGGGATGCGGATGTCGGCCTCGGGGAAGCAGAAGTAGCCGCGGTCGGCGCGCATCACCCGGTAGTCGTGGGCCATCGCCACCATCGCGCCTGCCCCGAAAGCGTGTCCGCCGATGGCGGCGACCGTCGGCATGGGCAGGGTGAGGACCCGGCCGAACAGGGTGTGCACCGACTCGACGTATTCGGCGGCCCGATCGCCGTTGGCCGAGAGCCAGTCCAGGTCGAGGCCGTTGGAGTAGATCTTGCCGGTCGCGGTGGTCACCAGCGCGTGGGCGCCCTCGGCGACGACGGTGTCGAGATGGGTGTGCAGTTCGGTGAGGAAGTCGGGGGAGAAGCGGTTCTCCCCGTCACCGAGGTCGAGCACGGCGATCGAATCATGGTGGCGCAGTGTGGGCACGGAATTTCCTTTTCAGTGGGGGCCGAGGTCGAGAACGGCGCGGACGGCGGCACGCAGTTGGGCGCGGGCCAGGGGATCGGTGAGTCGGTCGCGGCGCAGCAGCAGCGCGGTGGGCAGGTCCACCAGGCAGGTGGTGATCGTGGCGAGCCCGCGCCGGTCGGCGCGACCCCACAGGGCGCGGGCGAGCCGGTTGAGGGCGGTGACGAGTGCCTTTTCGGTGTCGGCGATCTCGCGCGCCAGTGCCGGGGGGATGTCTCCGGCGAGCAGTTCGACACGGTCGACGACCAGGAGCAGACGCGCGGAATCGGGGTGGTCCTCGGCCAGTCGCGCCGGGGCCTCGGCGGCGTCGAGGACCGCGTCGACGCGGGTCGCGGGGTCGACTGCCTTCACGGCGCGGTCGATGTCGGCCGATTGGAGTGCGAGAAATCGGTGCGCGGCGCGTAACCAGGTGCGCGCCAGCACAATCTGTCGAGACTGGAAGGTGTGGTAGAGCGCGCCGTTGGAGACTCCGGTGGCTGCGGCGACGGCGCGCACCGTCACCGCGGCGGGACCGGAACGGGCCGCGAGCTTTTCGGCGGCGTCCAGAACTGTCTCCGGGTCGTGGGTGCGCGGTCTGGGCATGAACAAAAGTTTACAGAGCGTCTGCTCTGCTATTCCATTCGGGTGCGCTTTTCGGCCGTTGTGCACGTATTTCGTTCCGCCACTTGATAATTCGGCGTTCCATCGGCCGCCTCGGACACAGCGTAGTCAACGTTATGTACGCGCGGGGCCTCGATACGATGGGGTACTGTTCGCATTCTTCGGCCCTGCCCGCACGAACAGAACGGCATCGCGATGTCCCGAGTGGTCACCAAGGAGCAGTACTTCGACACCGCGGTGGCGGTGCTTGCCGAGTTCGGTTTCAAAGGCCTCAACATCGGTGTGCTGTGCCGGCGTCTCGGCGTCACCAGCGGCTCGTTCTATCACCACTTCGGCTCCTGGCAGGGCTTCGTCGACACCCTGCTCGAACACTGGGAGAACCGTCAGATGGTCGAGCTACGCGCGCTCGATGTCGGCCACGGTGACGCCGACGCCGACGTGCGCGCCATGTCGGTGCTCGCCAGCGGACTAGAACACGGCGCCGAAGCCGCACTGCGCGCCTGGGCGGCCAACGACGAATCGGTACACGTCACCGTCAAGCGGGTCGACGAGTCACGTCGACGCACCGTGCACCGGGTCATCGACGGCGTCGTCGACGACACGGCCACCGCCACCGTCGTCACCGAATTCGGCATGGCGATGATCATCGGCTACCAACAGCTCGCCGCCGCAGGCGAATCCACCGAACTCGACCACCTGCTCGCCGAGTACGCCCGGCTGATCTACTCCCACCGCGGCTGACCGACCGCGCCGGTACCGACGGACGCCCACACCCGAGTCACCCGAGCAACTGGTCCACATAGCACCATCGCCATGCTTCGCCCGGCTCCACACTGCGCATGACCGGATGTGCCGAAGCCCGGAAGTGGGCGTCGGCGTGATTGCCGATCGAGGACTCGCAGCAGCCGATGTTGCCGCAATCGGTGCACATTCGCAGATGCACCCAGCGCAGGCCCTCGTCGAGACACGACCGGCAGGCCAACGCACCGGCGGGCGGCTCCGTCGATGCAGGGGCCTCGTCGAGATGGGCGCACCCCAGCGCACCGGCCGCGGTCGACAGCGTTTCGGCGCGGCGCTCGTCATCGCTTTCGTCGAAGCGGTCGATCATCGACTCCTCGAGATCGAGGTGGGCCAACACATGTTGCAGCACTTCGTAATCCACCGATCCCGCGTCGCGCACCCGCAGCACCGCATCGCGTTCGGCGCCCAGCATCGCCACCCGTAGCCGCCGGTACTCCGCGGTCGGTGTCACCAGTTCGGCCTCCGGGCGGCCCAACCGTTCCCATGCCGCATTGGACCGCCAGATCAGGCGTTGACGCAGCGACTCGATCACCGGCTCCGGGGTGTTCGGCCCGATGCGCCGATCGAGTTCGGCCAACCCCGCGGTCGAAGCCTGTTGCAGTAGATCAGCTTTCGCGAGCGCGTCCTCCGCGCGACTGGGTCCGCGCAATCGCAGCAAGCGCACCAGCCACGGCAACGAACTGCCCTGCGCGAGCAGGGTGCCACCGACCACCACCAGGGCGAGCAGTTTCAAGACCGGCAACTGCGGCGTGGAGTCGGGCAACAACAGCACCGCCGCCAAGGTCACCACCCCGCGCATCCCCGCCCACGACACCACCGCCGCGTGACTCAACGGCTCGGTCGTGCGCCCGAACGCCCTGGCCACCAACACCGGCGTGAACACCCACACCGGGCGCGCCAGCATCACCGCGGCCAGCACCGCCATCGCTGCGACGACGAGCGTGCCGTGGTCCAGCCCGCTGTGCCAGGCACCCTCGACGATCCAGCGCACCTGCAACCCGATGATCAAGAACACCGTGCTCTCCAGAATGAACTGGATGGTGCGCCAATTGGTGGTCTCGGCCACGCGCGAGGCCGCCCCCTGCCACCGTTGCGCGCCGTGACCCAGGATCATCCCGCACGTCACCACCGCGATCACCCCGGAGGCGTGAAAGTGTTCGGCAGGCAGATACGCCACGAACGGGGCGAGCAGCGACACCGAGGTATCGAGCACCGGATCGGTGATCCGCCGGCGCAACAACGCCAACGCCGCCGCCACCGCGGCTCCGACGACTGCGCCACCGACGGCGGCGAGCAGGAAATCGCCCCCGATCTGCCACACGGTCACCGCACCTGCCATCGCCGCGATCGCCGACCGCAGCGCTACCAGCGCGGTCGCGTCGTTGAACAGCGACTCGTCCTCGAGCACCGTCACGATGCTGCGCGGCATCCCGGTCCGCCGGGCCACCGCGGTCGCGGCCACGGCATCCGGGGGAGCGACCACCGCACCCAACGCGACCGCCGCCGCGAACGGCACCGGCAGCAACCACCACACCACCAGCGCCACCGCGAACGTGGTGAACAGCACCAACCCCACCGACAGCGACGCGATGGTGCGCAGGTTGTCCTTGAAATCGACCAGCGACGTGCGCAGCGCGGCGGTGTAGAGCAGCGGCGGCAGCAACCCCAGCAGCACCACCTCCGGCTCGAGATGCACCTGCGGCACCATCGGCAGATACGACGCGGCCACCCCGGCCAACGTCAACACCAGAGGTTCGGACACCCCGAATCGCCGTGCCAGCGCCGCCAGCGCGGTCGCCGAGCCGATGAGGACAACCAGACCGATCGCGACATCCACCCGCGCATTCTCGCACCGCCGCTCAGCCTGCCTGTTCGCCCATCGTCAGATGATCGGCCGAGCCCCACACGCGCAGGGCCAGCCGCGAGCCCTCGCGCCGCCACTGCGACACCGAGGCGTTGGGCACCGGCTCGAGCGAATCCGGTACCGGCGCACCGAGTCCGTCGAGGATGTAGCGCAACGACACCACCACCGCGTCATGGGTCACCAGCAGCACCTGCTCACCCGCGGCCACCACATCCAACTCGTCGAGGAAACTGCGCACCCGCACCGCCACATCGGCCAGCGACTCCCCGCCCGGCGGGCGATACACCCAGTTGCCGACCAATTCACGGCGCGCACCCTCCTCGGGGGCGCGCCGCCGGATCGCCCGGTACGGGTGCAGCTCGAACACCCCCATCTCCCGATCGCGCAGCCGCTCGTCGACCAGCGTGCGAATCGGGCGCAGGTGCTCGTTGCGGGCGGCGGCGGCCTCGGCCATCACCGCCCACGTGATCCGGGTACGCAGGTAGGGAGAGCAGACCACCAGGGTGGGTCGCTGAATTCCGGCCAACCCGGCCAGCCAATCACCCAGGCGGCGTGCCTGCCACCGTCCGTGCGCGGTCAGGCCCACCGCGGAGTCGGTACCGCGCATCGGCCGTTGCTCGGTGGCCGGGTCGGCGAACCACACATTGGCCTCGCTCTGCGCGTGCCGCACCGCCCACAATCCGCCCAGCGCGCGCGGCACCACCAATCCTTCGGGCACCTGCACCCACCCCCTCCGCTGCTCCGACCCCATCGCTGTCCTCGTGCTCGTCCCGTCGTATCCGGACCACCAGGGAATAGCGGCTTCGTCGCCGACGTTGCACTCCCCGAATTCGAACGCCTGTCCAGAACCGTCCGGCGGACCGCCGCCGCACCGTCGATGCGCCGCAGGAGGCCCGCTTGAGCACCAGAGTAGAGATCTGGACCGACATCAACTGCCCGTTCTGCTACCTCGGCAAAGCCCGCTTCGAAGAAGCGCTGGCCGACTTCGCCCACCGCGACGATGTCGAGGTGGTGCACCGGTCCTTCGAGCTGGATCCGACGCTGCCCGTCGGCTCCACGCGCCCGGTCATCCCCGCCATCGCCGAGAAGTACGGCATCACCGTCGACCAGGCCGGCGCCAACGAACGAAGCATCGGCGCCCAGGCCGCGGCGATGGGCTTGGCCTACCAAACGTCCGGCCGCGATTCCGGCAACAGCTTCGACATGCACCGGCTCCTGCACTACGCCCTCGACCAGGGCAAACAGGAAGCCATGCTCGACGCGCTCTACGCGGGCAACTTCGCCGAGCCCGAACCGGTCTTCGGCGACACCGAACGGCTCGTGGCCTTGGCCGTGCGCGCGGGCCTGGCCGAGGACGCGGTGCGCGCGGTGCTGGCCGACCCCGACGCCTACGCCGACGCGGTTCGCCGCGACGAAGCAGAAGCCGCCGCACTCGGTGCCACCGGTGTCCCGTTCTTCGTCTTCGACGGCAAATACGCGGTCTCGGGCGCCCAACCCCTGGAAACGTTCACCCGCGCGCTGAACACGGCCTGGAACGATCGGCCCACTCTCCAACCCATTGCCGAAGGCGAGACGTGCGGCCCCGATGGGTGCGCGGTCCCCGCGACCGGGTCCGCGGCGGCGGACTGACCGCCGCGGACCAGCGATCAGGCCAGGTCGATGACGACCTTGATGTCGGACCCGCCCGCGTCGAAGGCCTCGATCGCCTGCTCCAGCGGTAGCCGCCGCGTGATCAACCGTTCCAGCCACCGCGGGTCGGCCTTCGCCAGCGACTCGGCCGCCAGCTCGTAGTGGTGGCGGTTCGCGTTCACCGAACCGAACACCAGCGCGTTGTCGAGCACGATATTGCGGTTGAGCGCGCCCACGTCGACCTCGGCCTCGGCACCCGGGGTGGACACCCCCGTCAGACAGACGATCACGCCCGGATTGTTGATCTCGGCCGTTTGCAGGGCGACCGCGGGCGCGCCGGTCGCCTCGATCACGACATCCGGGTCGATCTTCGCCGCCACGTCCGCCGCCGAACCGGTGTGAAACGTAGCGCCGAGATCGGCCACCAGCCCCGGCTTCGGTCCCTCGGTGGAGAGATCGAGAACGTGGACGTCGAGCCCTCGCTGCGCACCGAGCAAAGCCGCCAGCAAACCGATCGGTCCCGCACCGGTGATCAGCGCCGTCTTCGGCTCGAACCAGGCACGCTGATTGATGCGCTCGATCTGATCCCACGCCTTGGCCACCACCGTGGTCGGCTCCATCAACACCCCGACCCGCTCCAGTGACGGGTCCAGTTTCACCGCGTACTCGGCGCGCACCACCCACTGGCTCGACCCGTACCCGTCGACCTGCTTGATCCCGCGCTCGACATACTGCCCGTTGCGGCACATGTCGAACTCGCCGCGCGCACACGCGCCACACGGCACCGGATCGGGCCTGCGCACGATCCCGACCACGAGATCGCCTGCGGCGAAACCACTTCCGTCCGGCGCCGTCCGGACCCGGCCGAGCGATTCGTGTCCGAGAACCAGGCGCTCGCGTCCCGGTGGCGCCCAACCGTAGGTGCCGTCGGCGATCTCGCGATCGGTGCCGCAGATGCCCAACGCGATACCGTCGACGAGCAGTTCGTCCGGCTCCGGAACCGGATCCGGCACGTCCTGGATGCTCAACGATCCGGGCTGATCCGGAACCACGGTCAAAGCACGCATGTCGGTGTCCTTCCGCCGAGACGGGCGATGGTGTCGGAACCTGCACGAGCGACCTCTTCGCGAAATCACCGCGAACTACCTGCGACAACGGTACGGGATACGGCTCGATCGCACAGCGCCGCCGACATCGCGAATCGTTTGCGATCCTGCCCGCGAGTGCTCTCACCAGTTCATCTCGTCGGCTACGGTGGAAGCCGCTCGCACCGATCGACCCTGGCCCGCTGGAGGCGTGTTGCGCATCATCGTCCGGATCTTGCTCGTGCTCGCCGTGTTCGGCTGCGCTCTCGCCCCCGCCTCGGCCGCCCCAGCCGTCGACGACGCTTCGGCCCGCAAGATCGACGAACTCCTGGCTGTGCGCGCCGAAGCGGGCGATCTCGACCGTGGTGAGCTCATCGAACGCCTCTCCGCACGGCTGCTCGGCACCCCATACGGGGCGAACATGCTGATCGGCTCGGCCACCGAACCCGAACAGCTCGTCGTCGACCTGCGTCGTGTCGACTGCTTCACCTACCTCGACTACATCGACGCCGCCTCCCGATCCAACGATCGCGAGCAGTTCCTGACCAACCTGGTCACCACTCGCTACATCTACGGCCGTGTCGAATTCGCGCAGCGCAAGCACTTTTTCACCGACTGGGCCGCCCGGGAGCGTCCGGCCGCCACCGACATCACCGCGAGTCTGAGCCCCGCGTCCGTCACCGCCACCAAGCACCTCAACGCGAAGGCCGACGGCGGTCGCTACCTGCCCGGTGTGCCCGTGGTCGACCGCGCTGTCACCTACATTCCCTCGGCCGCCGTCGACGGAGCCGTGTCGAGTGCCCTGCGCACGGGCGACTACCTCGGCGCCTACACCCCCGACGCCGGCCTAGACGTCACCCACGTCGGCATCGTCGTACACACCCCCGCCGGCCCCGTGTTCCGCAACGCCTCCTCGCTCGCGGCGAACAACCAGGTCGTCGACACCCCCTTGACCGACTACCTCCGGACCGTCCCCGGCATCGTCGTGCTGCGCCCCCGCTGACCGCTCCGACGACACCGACCGAAAGCTTGACTTCAGGTCGACCTGAACACGCACGGTGGTCCCATGACCACCTTCGGATACGCCCAGAGCCACGACTACGACCGTCGCGCCACCCGACTCCTCACCGGCCTCTACCGCCGGATCGCCATCGACGTCGACACCCGCACCACCGACTCGGCCACCGTCGTCGACCTCGGCACCGGTCCGGGAAAGCTGCTGTCGCACTTGGCCGGTCGGCGCCCCGACCTGCACCTGCACGGCATCGACCGGTCCCCGCACATGATCGACATCGCCCGCCGCACCTCGGCCGAGCAGCAGATCGAGCTCGCTGTCGCCGACGTCACCGAACTGCCGTACCGCGAGGCGAGCATCGACTTCGTCGTCTCGAGTCTGAGCATGCACGAATGGCCGGATCTGCCTGCCGCCGCCACCGAACTGCGCCGGGTGCTGCGCCCCGGCGGCGCCGCCGGGCTCTACGACTTCCGCTTCGCCCGAACCCGGCGGATCCAGCGCGCACTCGGTGCGGTCTTCGGTTCGGTCGACACCGAAACAGTTCGCCTTCCCCGGCATCCGGTCGCCCTGATCACCTGTTACCGCGTCACCGCATAGGCTCGGCGGATGGGCGACGACAACGCCACGATCGGTGCGGTGGCAGCGCGGTTCGGCCTCGCGACGCACGTGTTGCGCCACTGGGAAGACCGCGGACTGCTCTACCCGCCCCGGGACTCGGCCGGGCGCCGCCACTACCGCAGCGCCGATATCGACACCATCGCGATGATCGTCCTCGGCAAGAAGGCAGGCTTGTCCCTCGACGATCTCGCCGTCCTGTTCGTTCGCGCCCCCGACCGCGGCACCCGCCGCGACGTTCTCGAGGCCCACCGCGACCGCCTCGCCGACAAGATCGCCCGCACACGCGCCGCCCTCGACACCGTCACCCATGTTCTCGAGTGCGACGCCGAGGACTTTCGCACCTGCCCGCACTTCCGCGCCGAACTCGCCGGGGTCCTCGACACCCGAGACGTGGGGCCTGCGCCCTGAATACCGCCCGACGTGGGACGATCGCGGATGTGACCGGTACACCCGCGAAACCACAGCACCTGCGCGACCTCGCGCTGCTGCGGCGCGTGCGCGACCGCATCGACCGCGAATACGCCCAGCCACTCGACGTCGAAGCGCTCGCGCGTGGCGTACACCTGTCGGCCGGGCACCTCAGCAGGCAATTCCGCCTCGCCTACGGCGAATCACCGTATTCCTACCTCATGACCCGCCGCATCGAACGCGCCATGGCTTTGCTGCGCCGCGGCGACCTGAGCGTCACCGAGGTGTGTTTCGCGGTCGGCTCGTCCTCGCTGGGCACCTTCAGTACCCGGTTCACCGAACTCGTCGGCGTGCCGCCCAGCGTCTACAGGCAGCAGCAGGACGAACAGACCGCGGGAATGCCGTCGTGCGTGGTCAAGAAGGTGACCAGACCGATCAGGAATCGAGAAGCGTCGGCACAGACCGGCAATTAGCGTGGTCGGCATGAACCTCACCATTCACCAGAGCTACCTGCCCCAGGACGACCCCGACGCCGCGCTCGCCTTCTACCGCGACGCGCTCGGCTTCGAGGTGCGCAACGATGTCGGCTACAACGGGATGCGCTGGATCACCGTCGGTCCCGCGGGCCAGCCCGACACCTCCATCGTGCTGCATCCACCGGCCGCCGACCCCGGCCTCACCGACGACGAACGTCGCGTCATCGGCGAAATGATGGCCAAGGGCACCTACGCCGGTATCAACCTCGCCACCGACGACCTCGACGGCCTGTTCGACAAGCTGCAGGCAGGCGACATCGAGGTCGTCCAGGAACCCACCGATCAGCCCTACGGTGTGCGCGACTGCGCCTTCCGCGACCCCGCCGGAAATATGGTCCGCATCCAGCAGGCCAAGTAGGCCACCGCGCCGGTAGATTCGATATCCGGCGATGTCGACTGATCGAGGGAGACCCATGAGCACGGCCAAGAAGACCGGCACCACCATAGAGCCGGCCGACAGCCACGATCTGATCCGCGTGCACGGCGCCCGCGTGAACAACCTGCGCGATGTGAACATCGAGATCCCCAAGCGCAGGTTGACGGTCTTCACCGGTGTGTCCGGATCCGGCAAGAGCTCTCTGGTCTTCGGCACCATCGCCGCCGAATCGCAGCGCCTGATCAACGAAACCTACAGCGCGTTCGTGCAGGGCTTCATGCCCAGTCAGGCCCGCCCCGACGTCGACGTGCTCGAGGGCCTGACCACCGCCATTCTCGTCGACCAGTCCCGGCTGGGCGCCGACCCACGCTCCACCGTCGGTACCGTCACCGACGCCAACGCCATGCTGCGGATCCTGTTCAGTCGTCTCGGCGACCCGCACATCGGCTCGTCGCAGGCCTTCTCCTTCAACGTCGCCTCGATCAGCGGCGCCGGTGCGGTCGAGGTCGAGAAGAACGGCGTCACCGTCAAGGAACGCCGCAGTTT
The DNA here is from genome assembly GCF_042717045.1 of Nocardia sp. NPDC058633. Lineage (NCBI taxonomy): Bacteria > Bacillati > Actinomycetota > Actinomycetes > Mycobacteriales > Nocardiaceae > Nocardia > Nocardia sp. NPDC058633. The sequence continues at coordinate 113,063 of NZ_JBHXRA010000009.1, read as the reverse complement.
CTCCGTCACCGGCGGCATGTGTCCCACCTGTGAGGGCAAGGGCACCGTCAACGACATCGACCTCACCCAGCTCTACGACGAGAACAAGTCACTCGACGAAGGCCCGTTCACCATCCCCGGGTACAGCATGGACGGTTGGATGGGCCGAATCTACAAGGGCAGCGGCTTCTTCGACCCCGCCAAGCCGATCAAGAACTACACCAAGAAGCAGCTCGCCGACCTGCTCTACAAGGAACCGACCAAGGTCAAGGTCGAGGGCATCAATCTCACCTACGAGGGTCTGATCCCCAAGATCCGCAAGTCGATGCTGTCCAAGGACGTGGAGGCACTGCAGCCGCATGTGCGTGCCTTCGTCGAACGGGCCGTCACCTTCGGCACCTGCCCGGAGTGCGACGGCACCCGGCTGTCCGCCGAAGCGCGCTCGTCGAAGATCAACGGCATCAGCATCGCCGACGCCTGCGCCATGCAGATCACCGATCTCGCCGAATGGGTCAAGGGAGTAGACGACCCGTCGGTGGCGCCGCTGCTGGAATCGCTGCGCCAAACCCTGGACTCGTTCGTCGAGATCGGCCTCGGCTACCTGTCGCTGTCGCGGCCCTCGGGCACCCTGTCCGGTGGTGAAGCCCAGCGCGTCAAGATGATCCGCCATCTCGGCTCCTCTCTCACCGACGTCACCTACGTCTTCGACGAGCCCACCGCGGGCCTGCACCCGCACGACATCCAGCGGATGAACGACCTGCTGCTGCGTCTGCGCGACAAGGGCAACACGGTGCTCGTGGTCGAGCACAAGCCCGAAACGATCGTGATCGCCGACCACATCGTCGACCTCGGCCCCGCCGCCGGGTCCAAAGGCGGCACGATCTGCTTCGAAGGCACCGTCGACGGGCTGCGCGCCAGCGACACTGTCACCGGCCGCCACTTCGACGACCGCGCCTCGGTGAAGGACTCGGTGCGAAAGTCCAGCAGCGCCTTGCAGATTCGTGGCGCCACCGCCAACAACCTCGACAAAGTCGACGTCGACATCCCCCTCGGTATCCTGGTGGCGGTCACCGGTGTCGCGGGCTCGGGCAAGAGCTCGTTGGTCCACGGCTCGATCCCGCTCGACGAGGGCGTCATCTCCATCGACCAGGCCCCGATCAAGGGTTCGCGGCGCAGCAATCCCGCCACCTACACCGGCCTGCTCGACCACATCCGCAAAGCCTTCGCCAAGGCCACCGGCGCCAAGCCCGCTCTGTTCAGCGCCAATTCCGAAGGCGCCTGCCCCAACTGCAACGGTGCGGGCGTGGTCTACACCGACCTGGCGATGATGGCCGGCGTCTCGACCATGTGTGAGGTGTGCGAGGGCAAGCGCTTCATGGCCGAAGTCCTCGAATACACCTTCGCGGGCAAGAACATCAGCGAAGTACTCTCGATGCCCGTCGACGAAGCACGCGAGTTCTTCGGCGAAGGCGAAGCCCGCACACCTGCCGCCCACAAGATCCTCACCCATCTCACCGAAGTCGGTCTCGGCTACCTCACCATCGGCCAGCCGCTGACCACCCTGTCCGGCGGTGAACGTCAACGCCTCAAGCTCGCCACCCACATGTCCGACAAAGGTGGGGTCTACATCCTCGACGAGCCCACCACGGGCCTGCACCTGGCCGACGTCGAACAACTCCTCGGCCTGTTGGACCGCCTCGTCGAATCCGGCAAGTCCGTCATCGTCGTCGAACACCACCAAGCCGTCATGGCTCACGCCGACTGGATCATCGACCTCGGCCCCGGCGCGGGCCACGACGGAGGCCAGATCGTCTTCGAAGGCACCCCGGCCGACCTCGTCGAGGCTCGCTCCACCCTCACCGGCGAACACCTCGCCACCTACGTCGGCGCCTGAGAATCGCTCGGCCGGCGCTCACCCGAGCGCCGGCACGGCCCTTCACGCGCACGAACCGGCGCCGAGCACGCCTGAATACCGCACCCGCCCCACCTATCCTGGACCGATGCTCGAGATCTCCACCGATCCCGCCGCCGTCGACCTCGACTGGCTCCACCACCGCCTGTCCACCGACGCCTACTGGGCACTCGGGCGCAGCCGCGAGCGCGTCGAACGCCTCGTGGAGAACTCCTTGCCCTACAGCGTGTTCGACGACGGCACCCACATCGCCTTCGCCCGCCTGATCACCGACCGCACCACCTTCGCCTGGCTCTCCGACGTCTACGTCGACCGCTCCCACCGCGGAAAAGGTATCGGCAAACTTCTCCTCGACCGCATCATGGCCGACGCCGACACTTGGGGCCTGCGCCGCGTGCTCCTGGCAACCGCCGACGCCCATAACCTCTACCGCCCCTACGGGTTCGCTCCCCATCCTGAACCGGACCAGTTGCTGGAAAAGAACTGGCCCGACAACCCGTCCTGAACCGGTTCACACGCTCGCCTCAGCCGCGCACCGCGAGCGCGTCGACCTCGAAGTGCATTCCCTGCAGTGCGAGCGAGGCGACGCCGAGCAGGGTCTGGGTCGGGGGAGTGTCACCCCAGATCTGGGCGATCTGCTTGCCGATGATCTCGAGCTTGTTCAGGTCGTGGTCGACGATGAACGTCCGCAACTGCGCGACGTCGCTGTAGCCGAGCCCGGCCGAGCGCAACGCGGTCCCGAGGTTGGCGAACGCCCGTTCGACCTGCCCCGCGAAATCCTCGGTGGTGGTGTGCCCCTCGGCATCGGAGTCGTACTGACCGGCGATCAGCACGAGCTCACCGGTGACCCGGGCGACGTGGCTGTACCCGAAACCGGTCGGATCGTGCAGTTCGGCCGGGTTACTGATTTCCAAAGGCATGTGACTCTCCTGATGCACGTTGATGGTCCGCACCGAGTAGACGACGCACGCGCGCCGAGTGTGACAAGCCGGTGTTCGGGGCGAGCGGCGGGTGTGACCTATCTCGCCGTGTTCGGCTATGGCCTCCGTGGTGAACACAGGCATAGCGTGGGTTCTCGAGCACAGGCGAAAGCGATTGCGCTAGAAGGATATTCGGTGCAAATCGGACAGTTGCATCCAGTGAACGGTTCGCTGATTTCGACGTGCGCGCACTGCCGTCCCGGGACATACCTCTCGCCGGGCCGACGGCAGAATCCTGGTTAGGAGCTGCACCGGTGTCGGTTGGTCATCATTCTGCTCGTCCGGTTGGATCCGTCGTGACACGGCGCAGCGCCCTCGTCGCGCTGGCGCTGCTCGCGGTCGCCGGCTGCGGCGGATCCGCAATGGTCGGCGAACCACACTGGGATTACTCCGCCGAGGGCCCGGACCACTGGGCCGACCTCGACCGCGGCTACGCGACCTGTCGAGCCGGTCACGCCCAATCACCGATCGCCCTGGACGGCCCTACCGAAATCCACCCCACCGACCATATCGAGATCGACTATCGCCCCATCCCGTCATTGACTCTGCTCAACAACGGCCACACCATCCAGGCGAGCGTCCCGGCCGACTCCGGCAACGCCATCGCCGTCGACGGCACCCGATTCACCCTGACCCAATTCCACTTCCACCTACCGAGCGAACACACCATCGACGGTGACGAGACCGCCATGGAGCTACACCTCGTCCACATCGCCGCGTCCGGCCGCCTGGCAGTTCTCGCCGTCCTCCTGCGTCCGGAGAGCGGCCCGACGCCGCTGAGCCGAGTGCTCACCGCGTCGCCGAACCATCCCGGACGCCCTGGAACCGTCACCGCCGTAGATCCCCGCGAATTCCTGCCGACCGACCTGGCCCAATTCCGTTACCAGGGCTCACTGACCACGCCCCCGTGCACCGAAGGCGTCGAGTGGACAGTCCTGCGCCATCCCGCGCCGGTCGCTGTCGCCGATGTCGACAATTTCCGCGCGCAGTTCCCCCACAGCAACCGACCCACCCAGCCGCGCAACGGCCGACCGGTGATCCTCGCCGGATCCAGCTGAGCAGCCGATAGAGGTGGTCGATGCGCTCGATCAGCGATCCCCACCTTCACAGGCACCTGACTGCGAGGGGCGACCGGTACGACGACGATCTCCCGAGCGAGCTCGATGCCCGTGAGAGCCGACCGAGGGAACCGCGGTCGCAGCACCGATACAGCGGCGACCGCGCGCCGGAACAGCATGACTGCCGGCATCCCGTCTTTGCCGCGGTTCGTCAGCTGGGAGCAGGCCGGGGGAGTAGGCCCAGGGTCAGATGTCGGACCAGGTCGTCGAGTAGTTCTTCGGAGTCGTAGTCGGCGGTGTAGCCGGAGCCGACGAAGGTGGCCAGGCCCTGGAGCGCGGCGAGGGCGGTGAGGCCGAGGCGTTTCGGGTCGCCGGTGACGATCTCGCCGGCGGCTTGGCCCTGGGCGATGAGGGCGATCGGGCCCGCGAAGGCGCGGTCGGCGGCTTCCTGGATGTCGACCGAGCTGGGATTGTGCCTGCGCGCGAACATCAGCGGTAGCAGTTCGGGGTTGTCGACGGCGAATCGCAGGTACGCGGTGGCGAGCGTGTGCAGGCGGGCGGTGATCGGCCCATCGATCACGGCCCGTTCGAAGCAGGCGCCAAGGCGTTCGAGTCCGGTGATGGCGAGTGCGTCGAGTAGTGCCTGCTTGTCGCGGAAATGCCGGCTCGGAGCCGCGTGGCTCACGCCGGTGTCGCGGGCCAGCTGACGCAGCGACAGCCCGTCGACACCGGCCTCGCGCAGGGTCGCCTCGGCCCGCGTGAGCAGTGCGGCGCGGAGGTCTCCGTGGTGGTACGGGGTGTGCAGCGACATGGTACGAGCAGGATATCCGACACCCCGCCCAATGTTTGCGTTGACTACTTTGTTGTCGCTGACTACATTGGCGAAGGCCATGACTGACAACACCGCGCCCACCCGCAAGCCGCGCAACATGCCGATCCGCGAATGGCTGGCCCCGATCACACTGGTCACCATCCTGGCGGCGCTCCTGGGCACCATGTATCTCGGCTACACCGCCGATCCCGAGAAGCACCTCCACGACTTCCCGATCGCCCTGGTCAACCAGGACGTCGGCGACACCGTCGGCGGAAAGCCGACCAATATCGGCGAGCAGATCACCTCGGCACTGAGCGACAACATCCCCGCCGACAAGATCGACCTACGCCCACTCGGCCTCAACGAGGCTCAGCAACAGCTGCAGAACGGCGAGGTCTACGGCGCCATCGTCATCCCCGGCGACTTCACCAAACGCGTCGCCATCCTCGGCGCCGCCTCGATCGTCCCGGGCCAGGTCGAGCGGCCGATCATCTCCGTGCTGACCAACCCGCGGGCGGGCACCCTCGCCGCGCAGATCATGAACACCGTCGCCGACGAGGCAATGACCCAGGTGAACAGCACCGTCGGCGCCCAACTCGCCGAACAGGTGAGAGCCGCGGCAGGCACCACACCACTGAGCGGCGCGGCGCAGCTGCAACTCACCGAGCCGATCGACATCGTGGTCACCGCCTATCACCCCCTCCCCGAAGGCACCGGCCAAGGCCTGGCCGCCTTCTTCTACACCCTGGTCCTGCTGATCGTCGGCTTCAGCGGCGCCATGATGATCAACTCCCTGGCCGACGCCTCACTCGGCTACATCCCCGCCGAATACGGCCCCTGGCACAAAACCACCGCGCCCGCCCCGATCAGCCGATGGCGAACCCTGCTCGTCAAATGGGGCATCGCCGCGATCAGTGCCCCACTGGCCTCCGGCGTGTTCCTCGGGATCGGCACCCTGCTGAACATGGCGATCGAGCGCCCATTGATGCTGTTCCTCTATGGCACACTGGCCATCGCCGCCATCGCGGTCACCGCCCTGTCGGTGATGGCCGCCTTCGGCACGGCAGGCCTGATGATCAACCTCATCGTGTTCGTGGTGCTCGGCATCCCGTCGTCCTCGGGCACCATCCCGCTCGAGGCGACGCCCCGCTGGATCGCCGACATGGCCACCTTCGAACCCATGCACCAGATCTACCTGGCCGTGCGCGCCATCCTGTTCTTCGACGGACACCTCGAGGCAGGACTGGCCCAGGGCCTGTGGATGACCCTCGCCGGACTGGCGATCGGCCTGATCCTCGGTGCGATCGCGACTCACACCTACGATCTGCGCGGCCTGCACCGCCTGGGTATCGAGCACCGCCATGAACCGGCGTCCGCCCAGTAACCGATCAACCCACGTGGAAGGGCACTGATGCGAGAGTTCGAAGCCCCGGCTTCCTACACCATTCCGGAACACGCGAACAACTCCGACAGCGTGTTCCGGCACGCGGAGCACTCGCCCCGCACGGTGCTGTTCAACGTCTCCGGCGGCAGCGGCGGCGTCACCGACGTCACCGCCGCCGAATTCGCGAAAACAGTCACCGACGTGGCCAAAGGCCTCATCGCCTCCGGCATCGAACCCGGCGACCGCGTAGCCATCATGGCCCCCACTCGCTACGAGTGGGTCGTGCTCGACCACGCGATCTGGGCGACCGGTGGCTGCACCGTCGCCATCTACGACAGCTCCGCCGCCGAACAGGCCAAATGGATCCTGCAGGATTCCGCGACGAAGCTCCTGGCGGTCGACAGCGACAAGCACCGCCGCATCATCGACGAGATCGACGCGGGCGCGCTGCCCGAGCTGCGAGAGATCCTGCAGATCGACAAGGACATCGTCGCGGAACTGACCACCCGCGGCGCCCACCTCGGCGACGAGGCAGTCCACGTGCGTCGAGCACAGGTCTACGCGAGCTCCCCGGCAACCCTGATCTACACCTCGGGCACCACCGGTCGCCCCAAGGGCGTGATCCTCTCGCACGCCAACCTCTACGCGGAGTCGAAGTCCGACCGCATCGCCCTGGGCGATTTCGTCACCGAGGGCAACAAGACGCTGATGTTCCTGCCGCTCGCCCACGTCTTCGCGCGTGCGGTCACGCTGGCCGCCCTCGATGCCAAAGTGGTCGTCGCGTTCAGTGCCGACTGGTCCACCCTCGTCGACCAGTTCGGCAGCTACCGCCCGCACTTCATCCTCGCGGTGCCGCGCGTGTTCGAGAAGGTCTTCAACGGCGCCGAGCAGACAGCGCACGCCGACGGCAAGGGAAAGATCTTCGACCTGGCCGCCGAGACAGCCGTCGACTGGAGCGAGTCGATGGACGGCGCGGGCCCAGGCCCGGTCCTCAGGCTGAAGCATGCCGTGTTCGACAAGCTCGTATATCGCAAGCTGCGCAAGGCGCTGGGCGGACAGTGCCAGGCGGCGGTCTCCGGAGGCGGGCCACTCGGCGCACAGCTCGGACACTTCTTTCGCGGCGTCGGCATCCCGATCTACGAGGGCTACGGACTCACCGAAACCACCGCGGCGATCACCGTGAACACCCCGAGCGACACCCGGATCGGCACCGTCGGGCGACCGATCGAGGGCCACAGCATCAAGATCGCCGACGACGGTGAGCTGCTGCTGCGCGGGCCGGTCGTCTTCGGCGAATACTGGGGCAACCCCGAAGCCACCGAGGAAGCCTTCGCCGACGGATGGTTCGAGACCGGCGATCTCGGCGCCATCGACCAGGACGGATACCTCACCATCACCGGCCGCAAGAAGGAAATCATCGTCACCGCGGGCGGTAAGAACGTCTCCCCGGGGCTGATGGAGGATTCACTGCGCGCGCACCCACTGATCAGCCAGGCGATGGTGGTCGGTGACGGCCGCCCGTTCGTCGGCGCACTGATCACCCTCGACCCCGAAGCGCTACCGGCGTGGAAGCAACGCCACAACCTGCCCGCCGACACCCCCACCGAAGCACTGATCGCGAACGCGGACCTTCTCGCGGAGATCGACGCGGTGGTCGCCGACACCAACAAGAAGGTGTCACATGCCGAGGCGATCAAGAAGATCCGCGTGCTGCCGGTCGACTGGACCGAGGCAACCGGCGAACTCACGCCGAAGCTGTCGCTCAAACGGGCAGAGGTCATGAGGAAGTACGCCGGCGAGGTGGACAAGATCTACGAACCCGCCTCCGCCAGTAGCCAGTGACACCCAATCCGGGCCGCCTGGCTGTTACGTCTAACTAAATACCGCGCTTTACCTCGCATCGACCCCTCGAGTTCGTATCCTCACCAGGACCGCGCCCGGCGCGCGGCACCGGAACAGGGGTTTACAAAGCAGATGGCTATATCTGACGTCGAGGCGTACACGCATCTCTCGCCGACCGACATCGAAGAGTTCGGGCAGCGCTTGGACGCGTTGCGCGAACAGATCGAATCCAGCTTGGGTGAGCGCGACGCGAAATACATCAAAACCGTTATTCGCGTTCAGCGCGCGTGTGAGATCGCAGCCAGGCTGGTGTTACTCGACTCAGGTCGGAAAAGAAGTTGGTGGTGGGGGACAGGCCTGCTCACCTTGTCGAAAGTGCTCGAGAACATGGAAATCGGGCACAACGTCATGCACGGCCAGTGGGATTGGATGAACGATCCGGAAATCCATTCCACCACCTGGGAATGGGACCATTCCATGCCCGCCGCGCATTGGAAAGAAGCGCACAACTACCGCCATCATGTTTTCACCAACGTACTCGGGCTCGACCCCGATGAAGGATACGGGCTTCTTCGTATCACGCGCGACCGCCGCTGGCGTCCTTACCACCTCGGTAACTTCGTCTACCTTGTCCCGGTATCGCTGCTCTACGAGCTGGGCATGTGCGTGTACCACTTGGAGATCCCGCGCGTGCTGGCGGGCAAGAAGGACAAGAAGAAGTTCCAGCAGGCACGCGACGAAATCGTCCAGAAGGCCGGCAAGCAGCTGCTCAAGGACTACGTCATCTTCCCGGCGATGACCGGGCGGAACTGGAAATCGACGATGCGGGCGAACGTCACCGCCAACCTCACCAAGAACGTGTGGGAGCAGATCATCACGTTCTGCGGGCATTTTCCCGACGGCGCCGAGAAATTCACCAAACGCGACATCGAGGGTGAGACTCGCGGCGAATGGTATCTGCGCCAGTACTTGGGCAGCGCCAATATCGACGTCGGCCCCCTGATGCGCATTCTGACCGGCACCCTCAGCCATCAGATCGAGCATCACCTGTTCCCGGACCTGCCGAGCAACCGGCTCCCCGAAATCCAACGTGAGGTGCGCAAGCTCGCGGCCGAATACCGTTTGCCCTACACCACCGGCAGCCTGGTTCGACAATACGGACTCACCTTGCGCACTATCGCGAAATTGTCGCTGCCCGAGAAGTATCTCACCGCCGACGCCGATGATGCCCCGGAGACCAGTTCCGAAAAGGCCGTCGAATCCCGACGGCTGGTTCCTGTTCCAGTCTGATCCGAAGGCGTATCGCATCATGATGCAAAACAATGGTGCGGTACGCCTCCCAGCCACCCTCCATTATTTCGTCACTGTGACGAATTAAGCGCGGGGAAGTGGGAGGGGGAGGGCCAGACTCGAGGTAGCCGATTCGGTTTCGCCGAGAACGCGGGGTCAGGTCGCCGAGGAAGGCATTCGGCACGGACGGTCATTAATCGACCGATACGCGAATCGCCACGAAATTCGTCGAATTTCGTCGCACACACCGAAGTGCCCGAAATCAACGCTGTGAAGTATTCGCACGCGCATTCCGCGCAGAGAAGGTTTCACCGCCGGCGGCAGCGGGTGCCACTCGACGTGCGGTGCAACTCAGCACACACCGCTGCAAACTTCCGAAAACCCCCTCCCGACAGGCCGCCTTCAAACGCCGATAATGCACATTATGTCAAGTAGTGCTGATATCGGTCGCTGCCCTGGTGGCACGGCCGCCTTCACCGGCCTGCGGCCAGCACTGCCGCGAGACCTTCCTGTAGATCCTCGACGAAGTACGCGGGAACCTCCAGTGAGGGAAAATGTCCCCCGGCTTCGGGCGACCTCCATCGCACGATCCGTCGGTACCGCTCCTGCGCCCATCCCCGCGGACACTTCTCGATGTCGCCGGGATACATGGTGATCGCCGACGGGACGTCGACTCGAAGTTCGGGGTCGAGTGAGTTGTGGCTTTCGTAGTAGATGCGGGCCGCGGATGCCCCGGTCCGCGTCAGCCAGTACAGGGTGACATCGTCGAGAACGCTGTCTATGGAGATGGTCTCGAACGGGCTGTCGTCGGTGTCCGACCACTCGGCGAACTTGTCGAGAATCCAGGCGAGAAGTCCGACCGGTGAGTCGACAAGCGAGTATCCGATGGTCTGCGGTCGGGTGGCCTGCTGCTTCGCGTACGCGGCGCGGTGGTGCCAGAAATCGCGGGTCTCCTCTGTCCATTTGCGCTCGACCGCTGTCAACCCGTCCGTTGTCAGCCCGGGCGGTCCTTCCGCGAACGTGGTGTGGATGCCGAGAACATTCGCCGGGAACCTGCCGCCGAGGACGGTGGTGATATTGCCTCCCCAGTCGCCGCCGTGGGCTACGAACTTGCTGTAGCCCAGCCTTCCCATCAGCTCCACCCATGCGGCCGCGATCTTCTCGGTCCCCCACCCGGTGGTGCTCGGCTTGTCGCTGTATCCGAAGCCGGGTAGCGAAGGGATCACGACGTGGAATGCCGGAGTGTCTACGCTTTTCGGGTCTGCCAGTTCGTCTACTACCCCGGTGAACTCGGCGATGCTGCCCGGCCAGCCGTGCGTCAGGATCAGCGGGGTGGCATCCTCGCGCGCTGATCGGCGGTGCAGGAAGTGGATGCTCAGGTCGTCGATGGTCGTGCGGAACTGGCCGATGCGATCGAGACGCTCTTCGAACGACCGCCAGTTGTATTCGGTGCGCCAGTAGTTCACGACGTCGACGAGATCGGCGAGCGGAACGCCCTGGTCCCAGCGCCGAGGGTCGGGCGCGGCCCGGTAGACCGTCTCCTTCTCCGGCAGTCGCGCCGCGGCTAGTCGTGCGCGCAGATCGTCGAGTTCGGCGTCGGTCGCGTGGGCTTCGAATGCTTGCACGTGGTCGGTAGGGCGAGACATGAGACCTCCTGGCCGTGGCGGAACCGGCTACAGCCTGTAGAGAACCGTCTAAGAAGGTTCTAACACGCCTTTCGCCGTGCCCGCAACCGGCTATGGTGGTTCCATGCGTGCCGAGTTCCCTGACTTTCGCCTCGGGAGTGTGCTGGCGACCAGCTTCACGGCGACCCTGACCGAGCGTCAGGGCGACGCTGTGGAGCGCATGCCCACGCCGCAGCGGCTCGTCGACTGGCTGGCGGTGAACGACCTCGCCGTGGACTCCTGCACTACTGCCCAGTTCGAACTCGCTCGGGCACTGAGGGAGTCGATTCACGCCGCCGCGACCGCGACCGCGACCCGCGACGCTCCCCCGGCATCCGCTGTCCGAGTCATCAATGACTGCAGCATGCGGGGTCGGGCGGCGGCGGTCCTGACGCCCGAGGGCACTCGGCAATGGCGTCTCAGCTCGGCTTCCTGTGTAGAAGACGCCCTGGGCGTCATCGCGGCCGACGCGATCAGCATCATCGCAGGCGAACGAGACGGAAGATTGGCCTTGTGTGCGTCGCCGACCTGCCGAGCAGCCTTCTTCGACACCAGCCGGAGTCGCTCCCGCAGATGGTGTGACATGAACACGTGCGGGAATCGACAGAAGAAGGCGCGCTTCCATGCCAACCAGCGCGAAAACCCGGGATCGGCGGAGTGAGCCCGCTCCCCCAGGTCAGGGATGTTGACAGCCGAGATCGCCACTGCCAGAAACAATCCCGTGCGAATCGTCCGGGCCGTGCGGTGGGCAGCAGAGCTTGGGGGAACCGGTCCGTTTGCGGCTGAGGGTGGCCGAATCCGGCTGTGCGGGTCGCACAAACCACCTGGACTCAGAATGTCCGAGTCAGGACGTGGCGGTACCAGCGGCAGATACCAAGGGCGAAGCGTAGCTCGAAGGTGTCGATGTCGACCGCGATGCCGTACCGGCCGCTGACCTGTTGAATGCGGTATTGGACGGTGTTGCGGTGGACGTCGAGGATGCGGGCGGTGCGGGAGTAGCTGGCGCCTTCGGCGAGGAACACCTCGAGGGTGTTGCGCAGCAGTTCCGCCTTGGCGCCGTCGCCGGCCAGCGGGCCGAGGACGCGGTGGACGAGGCCGGCCAGTTCGTCCGGGTCGTCGGACAGCAGTGCGAAGGGTGCGATCGTGTCGTAGTCGACGACAAGGGGCGCGGTCTCCCCCGCCGACATGACCAGCGCTTTCGTCCGAGCCGCGCTGCGGGCGGAACGCCGGAATCCCGGTAGTCCGTCGCCGATCGGGCCGAGAGCGACCCGCACCGGCAATCCGGAGGCCTCGATCTGGTCGGTGAGGTCGGCGATCGCGCACGGTTCCTCGATCGGAAACCACAGGCACATGGCCCGGTCCCCCGATGCCGCGACCAGTTCGCCGCCGCCGGTGCGCATCGCCGCGGACAGTAGCTGTCGCGCCTGCTCGAGCGCGCGCACAGCGTCCGTTCCGGTGGCCGTGGACCACACTTCTACCGCGTGGTGACGCCGGTCGAGTCGGTAGCCGAGCACTTCTTCGGCCGCCGCGACGTCGACATCGTCGTTGTCGAGCAGGCGCGCGATCCACTGCTGGCGTGCGGCTTGGCGACTGCTGAGCCAGCGATCGCGTTCCGCCTCGTAGATCCGTCCCATCGACGAATTCAGCCGGTCCAGGTAGGACCCCGCGAATTTGAGCAACTCCGCGATGCGGGCGGGCTGCTCGGGGCCGGGAACGGCGAGGATCAGCCCGATCGCCACGTCGAGTATCCGGTACTGCCCGAGCCCGTAGGCGCGCAGCAGAATCGTCAGCGGCACGCCTCGCCGGGCCAAGCGCTGTGCGTAGGCGGCCGCGCCGGGAGGCGGGCTGACGGTGGTCGGGTCGATGTTGTTCGCCAGCACGTACTGCACAGCGGTGATGTTCTCCGCGATGCTGGCGGCTCGCATGTCGGCCAGGTCGGCGGCGACGTCGTTGAGCGGGATCATCTGCTCGGTCACCCGGATGAGGTCTTCGGTGATGGCGTCGACGCGCGGGCCGAGGGCTTGGCCCACCCATACCAGGGATCCGTATGTCGCCACGTTCGCTTCCGTCCTTTGAACAAAAACTGTCGACGGCATTGTGCCATCAGCACAAATTTCGGGCTGATTCGGTCTTGTCGTCGATAAACAAACCGGTCATGTGGTCGTGACACCGTGACATGTGGTGTCATGGTCGCCGAACGCCCCGATATCGACTCCTTCTCGCTCGTTCGACACTGGTCCGCCACGGTAGGCCGAATCCGACAGGGTTCGTGGGTCATCGCAGAGCCGTGGGCCGGACAGTTGAAGGATGTTGTTCTCGAATGCGTGAAGTGCGCACCTCTGCACGTGAAGCTCGTCGTGCACCGCGTGGTCGAGGCAATCGAAAGTCGAGTACTCCGCTGTTCGTCCAGCTGCTGACCGCGGCGGTCGACTCGGCGGCGGACGCGATCGCGGTGTCCTACTCCCCCGTCGACGGGCAACGCCGCGAACTCACCTACACCGAACTCGACGAGTATTCGTCACGGTTGGCCAGGGAGCTGCTCGCGCGTGGGATCGGCCCCGGCGATGTCGTGGCGCTCGGATTCACCCGTTCGATCGAATCGGTGGCGGCGGTGTGGGCGGTGGCGAAGACCGGTGCCGCGTACGTCCCCGTCGATCCGGCCCTCCCCGCCGAACGGATCGCCTACCTTCTCGACGACTCCGGCACGCTGCTCGGACTGACCTGCACCGCGCACCGGGACACGCTCGGCGACTCGGTCGAGTGGCTGGATATCGACGCTCCCGCTCACCACGACCGCATCGCCGCGCATCCCGCACACCCCGTCTCCTACCTCGACCGCGTGCGCCCGCTGACCGATCAGCACCCGGCCTATGTCATCTACACCTCGGGCTCGACGGGTCGCCCCAAGGGTGTGGTGGTCACGCACAGCGGTCTCGGCGCCTTGGTCGCGGCGGCCACGCAACGCTATTCGGTCGGCGCGGGCGACCGCGTCCTACATGTGTGCTCGCCGAACTTCGACGTCTCCGTGCTCGAGCTGCTGCTGGCGTTCAATTGCGGTGCCACGCTGGTGGTCGCCCCGTCGACGGCCTTCGGCGGTGACGAACTTGCCGAGCTGCTGCGCCGGGAACGGGTGACGCACCTGCTGATCACCCCGGCGGCGTTGGAATCTGTCGACGCGCGCGACCTCGAGGCACTGCGGGTCGTCGTCGTCGCGGGCGACGCGTTCGGGCCGACCCTGGTCGACCGTTGGGCGGTCGACCGGGCCTTTTTCAACGGCTACGGTCCGACCGAGGCCACTATCCTCGCCACCGGCACCACCGAACTGCTGCCCGGTCAGCCCATCACGATCGGGACGGCGTTCGCCGGAGTCGGTGCGACAGTGCTGGATTCGCGGCTGCGCCCGGTTCCCGCGGGTGTGGCGGGCGAGCTGTATCTGTCCGGTCCGTCGCTGGCTCAGAGTTACCAGGGCAGGCCCGGCCTCACCGCGCAACGATTCGTCGCCGCGCCGTTCGGCGGCACCGGGTCCCGCATGTATCGGACGGGCGACCTGGTGCGGCGCACCGCGGACGGTGACTTCGAGTATCTCGGGCGCTCCGATTTCCAGGTGAAGATCCGTGGTTTTCGCGTCGAACTCGGCGAGATCGACGCCGCGCTCACCGCTCACCCCGATATCGAGTTCGCGGTCACGGTGGGCACGAAGGCCGACTCGGGTGCGACCGTGCTGGTGTCGTATGTGCTGCCCCGGCAGGGTATTTCGATCGACACCGAGGAAGTAGCCCGTTTCGTCGGCACCTCTCTGCCGGGTCACATGGTGCCGACTGTGGTGATGACGCTCGACGAGATCCCGCTGACCCCCAACGGCAAACTCGACCGAAAGGCCCTGCCCACACCGGTTTTCGGAGTGGTCGATTCCCGGGCGCCCGAAGGTCCGGTCGAGATCGCCCTCGCCGAACTGTTCGCCCAGATTCTGGGTCTCGAGCAGGTCGGTGCCGAGGATTCGTTCTTCGCCGCCGGTGGAGACAGCATTCTGTCCATCCAGCTGGTGTCGCGCGCGCGTAATGCCGGGATCTCGTTCACTCCGCAGGCGGTGTTCGAGCATCGCACCGTTGCCGGATTGGCGCGGGTGGCGGTGGTGGGCGCCGAAGCGGCGCCCACCTTGGCCGAACTTCCGGGCGGTGGTGTGGGCGAGATGCCGTTGACGCCGGTGCTGGCCGCGGCGCTGGCGGGTGGGCGGGTGTTCGGCCGGTTCACTCAGCAGATGGTGCTGGCGCTGCCTGCCGGTATCGATCGAAATGCCTTGGTGGATGCTCTGACCGCGGTGATCGATCATCACGACATGCTGCGGGCAGGTCTGCGTCAGGTCGACGGAAAGTGGCAGCTGCACACACTGGCGCCGGGCGCGGTGGACGTGAACGACCTGCTCATCCGGATCGATGTGCCCGCGGGCACCGACGAGCTCGCTGCTGTGGCCGAGACCGCGATGGATTCTGTGCTGGCGTCGCTGGATCCGCGGGCGTACCGGATGATCGGCTTCGCGTGGCTCGCCCGTGAGGACGGCCCGCACGGGCTGGTGGTCGCGGCGAACCACGCGGTGATCGACGGTGTTTCGTGGCGAATCCTGTTGTCGGACTTGGTCGCCGCCGGGGCACAGTTCGGTCAGCGTGTGATCCTGCCACCGGTCGGCACGTCGTTTCGTCGATGGGCGCACGGCCTGACCGACGCGGCGGCGACCAGGCGCGCGGAACTGGACCATTGGCGCCAGACATTGACGGTCCCCGACCCGCTGTTGGGTGGTCGTCGGCTCGACGCCGGCGATACCGCGTCGACCGTGGCGACGGTCAGCGTCGAGGTTCCCGCCGACGTCACCTCGGCGGTCCTGACCGACTTGCCGACCCTGTATCGCGCGGGCGCCGAGGACGGCTTGCTCGCTGCGTTGGCCATGGCGGTGCGCCTGTGGCGGGCCCGGCGTGGGGTGGACGCACCCGCGACACGAGTCCGTCTGGAAGGTCACGGTCGTGAGCAGTCCGCGGTGGAGGGCGCCGATCTGACCCGCACGGTCGGCTGGTTCACCAGCATGTATCCGGTCGCGCTCGACCTGAGTGCGGTCGGCAACGAAGCCGCGTGGGGTGGTGGCGAGGCCACGGCCGCTGTGGTCAAGGCGGTCAAGGAACAGCTCCGCGCGGTGCCGCACAAGGGCATCGGTTTCGGCATGTTGCGCCACCTGGACCCGGATTCGGCGGCGCTGCTCGACGGTTGCCTCGGCCAGGTCGGCTTCAACTACCTGGGCCGCGTTTCCGCGGGTGATCTGGCCGATACCGACCACGGCTGGCTACCCACCGCCGACTGGGGCGAGCCGGTGGCAGAACAAGACCCGGCCTTGCCCGCCGCCGCCGTCATCGACATCAACGCCCTCGCCACCGGTTCCGACGCGGGCTTGCACCTGCGCGCCTCGTTCTCCTACGCCTCCGCGATCGTCGACGAGTCGTCGGTGCGGGAGCTCGCCGACTGCTGGACCGAGGCATTGACGGTCCTCGCCGATCACCTGCGCGATCCCGCGGCCGGTGGCCTGACCCCCGCCGATGTGCCGTTGGTCCGGGTCACCCAGGCCGAACTCGACACCTGGCATCGCGAACGTCCGCGCCTGACCGATGTGCTGCCGTTGGCGCCCTTGCAGCTCGGTTTGATGTTTCTGGCCCAGGTGTCGGCGGCTGATCCGTACCTGGTGCAGTTGGCTGTCGAGCTGTCCGGCGAGGTCGACACCGACCGCCTGCGCCGGGCTGCCCAGACCGTGCTGGATCGTCACGCGATTCTGCGCACGGCTTTCGGGTCGTCGGCGACGGGTGCTCCGGTCGGCTTCGTCGCCGACGGTGTGACGGTGCCGTGGCGGATCGTCGACACCGAGCTCGCCGATGCCGATGAGTTCCTGGCCGCCGAGGCGCGGATCGGTTTCGTGCTCTCTGTCGCACCGCTGCTGCGTTTCACGCTGTACCGCCGCGCCGGCGGCATGCATTTGGTGCTCACCGCGCATCACCTCTTGGTCGATGGCTGGTCGATGCCGTTGCTGATGCAGGAACTGCTGCTGTGTTACGCCGCGGACGGCGCTGCCGCGGTGTTGCCGCGGGTGCGTCCCTACCGGGACTTCCTCGCCTGGCTGGCCGTTCAGGACAGTGCCGCCGCCCTACAGAAATGGCGCGAGGCGCTGGCCGGGCACGAGCCGACCCTGCTCACCGCCGCGGTAACCCCGCCGTCCGAGTCGACCGTGGGGCACGGGTTGTGCACCGTCGAGCTGTCATCGGCCCAGGCCGCGGACCTGTCGGCCTGTGCCGCGGCCAACGACGTCACGGTGAACACCCTGTTCCAGGCGGCGTGGGGTGTGGTGCTGGCCGGTGCGGTCGGGCGCGGCGACGTGGTGTTCGGCGCGGTGGTCTCGGGGCGTCCGCCGCAGTTGGACGGTGTCGACGGCATGGTCGGGCTGTTCGCGAACACCATTCCCGTTCGAGTCCGCTTCAACGACCGCGAGCCGCTGCGAAACATGTTGTCGCAGGTGCAGTCCGAACAGATCGCGTTGTTGGACGGCCACCATCTGGGTCTCGCCGAGATCCAGCGGGCCGCGGGTGCGGGCGAGTTGTTCGACACCCTGATGGCCTACGAGTCCTATCCCGTCGACACCGAGGGAATGCGCCGCGCGCACGGCGCCATCGACGGCCTCGAGATCGTCGAGGTCCAGGCTGCCAACGCGACGCACTATCCGGTGGCTGTCGGCGTCGAGGTGGGCGACGGGATTCGCGTCGGCGTGCAGTACCGCTCGGACGTGATCGACTCCGGCATCGCGCACGCGCTCGCGGATCGCCTGCGCGCCACCCTCGACGCCTTCGTCCGAACCCCGGAACGCACTGCTGCCCAGCTGCTGACCCAGTACGACGACCCGATCGCGGACACCGCCTACTGGCGTTCGGTCCTCGCGGACCTGCCCCGCGAACTGCGCCTTCCGACCGATCGCGCCCGCTCCGCGACCCCCGCGGTGACCGACGCTCGCGTCTCCTGCGAGATCCCCGCCGATCTCCTCGAGCGGATGCGGGACTTCGCCGGTGCCCGTGACGCGACGGTGTTCGGCCTCGTGCACACGGTCTTCGCGGTGCTGCTCGCCCGACTGTCCGGCACCGAGGACATCGCGATCGATACCCCGTGCCCGCGGTCCCCCGGCACGCATCTGCTGCTGCGACTGCCGGTGCGGGGCGGCGTGTCCGTGGACGAACTGCTGGCCGAGGCCACCGCGAATGCCCGACGGGCGTTCGCGCGAACCGGTAGGGCCCGCACGGTGCGGGTCAGCCTGGTCTCCGCGCCGTTCTCGTCCGCGGACGCGGTGCCGTGCGATCTCGTTCTCACCCTGCTCATGCCGGGCCCTTCGAACGAGAATCGGCCCGGAGCCGAGTACGTCGACCGGCTGCTGGATTCGCACGGGTCGGACACGGCCCGGCCGACTATCGGGGATCTGCGGCCGGGCGCGGCTGGCGACTCCGCCGAGAGTGCCACTGTCGAATTCGCCTACGCCGGCGCTGTGTTCGATCGGGAAACGGTCGAGGTGTTCGGGCAACGCCTGGTCCGCCTGTTGCGCGTGGCGATCGCACACCCGCAGGCCCCGGTCGGTGATCTCCCCGTGCTCAGTGCCGCCGAAGAAGCGGCCCTGACCGCGCGCGACACCGTCGCCGACCCCGCCATCGCGCTGTTTCCCGACCTGGCGGCGCGCGGCAGCGCACTGGGCCACGACCGCATCGCGGTGCGCCACGCCGGCATGTCGATCACCTACGGCGAGCTGACCGAGCGGGTCGCCCGATCGGCGCGCGCGCTGATCGCCCGGGGTGTCGGCCCCGAAGTCGCTGTCGCCGTTGCCCTTCCGCGGTCCTGGGACATGGTCCTCGCCGGGCTCGCCGTCGCCGCGGCGGGTGGTGTGTATGTGCCGATGGATCCGCGCAATCCCGTTCAGCGTCTCCAGTATTTGGTCCGCGACTCGGGTGCGAAGGTCGGCATCACGGCCGCACCACATCGGCCAGACCTGCCCGACGATCTGCACTGGCTGACGCTCGACGATCTCGACCGGGCCGCCGCGACGCATCCGGCGACGCCGATCACCGATGCGGACCGTCTCGCACCGTTGCGGGTCGAGCACCCCGCCTACCTCATCTACACCTCTGGTTCCACGGGTCTGCCCAAGGGCGTCACGGTGACCCACGCCGGCCTGGCCTGCTTGGTCGACGAAGCCGTGCGCCGCTACCGCCTCGAGTCCGAGCACCGCTTCCTGCACATCTGCGCGCCGTGGTTCGACCCGTCCGTGCTCGAATGGCTGTGCGCCTTCGCCACCGGCGCGACGCTGGTCGTGGTGCCGTCCGACATCGCGGGCGGTGTCGAACTCGCGGACCTGCTGGCCGCGGAGTCGGTCACCCACGCCATCATCACCCCCGCGGTCCTTGGCACCCTCGACCCGGCCGGTCTGGACGCTCTGGAGTCGTTGTCGGTCGGCGGCGACGTGACCACCCCGGAAATACTCGACACCTGGCAGCCCGGCCGCCGCTACCTCAACGGTTACGGTCCCACCGAGACCACGATCATCTCGACGTACGCCGAACTCACTGCCGGACAACCCGTCTCGATCGGCACACCGGTGCAGGGCACGCACGCGATGGTCTTGGACTCCCGCCTGAACCCGGTGCCGCTGGGCGTCACCGGGGAGCTCTACCTGACCGGTCACGCGTTGGCACGCGGTTACCGCAATCAGCCGACGACGACCTCGGCGCGGTTCGTCCCGGATCCGTGGGGTGCGCCCGGTTCCCGCATGTACCGCACCGGTGACCTGGTGCGCCGCCGCGACAGCGGTGAGATCGACTACCTCGGCCGCGCGGACGCTCAGTTGAAGGTGCGCGGTTTCCGGATCGAACCGGGCGAAATCGATGCCGTGCTCGTCGGTCACCCCGATGTCGCCTTCGCGGTGACGGTGGGTCGGCGGACACCCGCCGGATCGACAACGCTGGTGTCCTATGTTCTCGCGACCCAGGGCCACGCGGCCGACCCGCACACGCTCACCGACTACGCCACCGACCGCCTGGCCGCGCATGCTGTGCCGTCGGCGATCGTGGTCCTCGACAAGCTGCCGCTGACCTCCAACGGCAAACTGGACCGCGACGCCCTGCCCGAACCGGTCACGGCGGCGGAGCCCGCCGTCGCACCGACGGGCACGGTGCAGACCCTGTTGGCAGACCTGTTCGCCCGCGTTCTGGGCGTGTCACAGGTCGGTGTGCACGATTCGTTCTTCGCGCTCGGCGGCGACAGCATCCTGTCGATCCAGCTGGTCTCGCTCGCCCGCGCGGCAGGCATCGTCATCAGTACCCGCGATGTGTTCGAGCACCGCACGGTGGCGAAGCTGTCCGATATCGCCGCCCTCGACAGCCCGAACACGCCCGTCCTGGCAGAACTGCCCGGTGGCGGCGTCGGCGACGTCGCGCTGACGCCGGTCATGGCCGACTTCCTGACCACCGGCTCGAGCGACCGGTTCGCCCAGACGATGGTCCTGGCACTGCCCGAGAACATCGATCGCGCGGGCCTGCGGACGATCCTGGCCGCGATCCTGCGCCACCACGACATGCTGCGCTCGCGCCTGCGGCGAGACGGCGACGACTGGCGGTGGGAGGTCCTGCCGCACCATGTCGTCGAGGTGGACTCGCTGATCACAGAGATCGAGGCCGGACGGTCCGGCGACGCGCCGATCTCACCTGAGGCGCTGACCCGAATCGGCAGCGCCGCCATGGATTCAGCCCTTTCAGCGCTCGATCCCGCTGCCGCTCGCATGATCGCCTTCACCTGGGTTCGCAGGCACGATGCTCGCGATGTCCTCGCGGTTGCCGCGCACCACTATGTCATCGACGGTGTCTCCTGGCGGATCCTGCTGCCCGACCTGGTCGTGGCCTGGGCTCAGTACGCGGCAGGTCAACCGATCGCCCTTCCGCCGGTCGCGACCTCGTTCCGGCGCTGGGCGCACGGCCTCGCCGCGACCGACCGCACCGCCGAACTCGACCATTGGCAGCGGGTCCTGTCGGCCCCCGACCCCCTGCTCGGCGCCCGCGCGGTCGACGCTCGCCTCGACACCGGCGCGACGATGCGGTCGATCACGGTGCGGATACCTGTCGAGATCACCGAACCGCTGCTCACAACCCTGCCCGCGCAGTATCGAGCGGGCGCCGACCACCCGCTGCTCGCGGCGCTGGCCCTGGCTGTGCGCGTGTGGCGTGCCCGTCGCGGCATCGATTCCCCGACTCTGCGCCTGCGACTGGAAGGCCACGGCAGGCAGGAGGACGCCGTCCCCGGCGCCGACCTGACCCGCACCGTCGGCTGGTTCACCACCGTCTACCCCGTCGCCGTCGACCTGTCCGCCATCACACCCGCCACCTTCGACGACGAAGCACTCGCCGCGACGGTGCGCACCGTCAAGGAGCAGCTGCTGGCTGTGCCCGACAACGGCATCGGTTTCGGCCTGCTGCGCCGCGATCCGGAAGTCCGGGACCTGTTGTCGGGCAGTGTCGGCCAGATCGGTTTCAACTATCTGGGTCGCGCGACGACTGCGGCCCGGTCCAGCGACGACACCGCGTGGCTGCCCACCGCCGAACTCGGCGAGATCGAGGTCGACTACGACCCTGCCCTGCCCGCGCACACCGTCCTCGACATCAACGCGATCGCTGTCGCCACCGACACCGGTCTGCAATTGCAGGCCGATTTCCGCTACGCCACCGGCATTGTGACCGAGTCCGAGGTCCAGGAACTGGCCGACGACTGGACGAGCTGGCTCACGGCGCTGGCCGACCACACCGCGCACCCGTGCGCGGGCGGTCTGACCCCGTCGGACGTGGCGCTGGTGCCGGTCACCCAGACCGACCTCGACACGTGGCGCCGAACCCGTCGCGGCCTGTCGGACGTGCTGCCGCTGTCGCCGTTGCAGCACTCGCTGCTGGCGCTGGGCGACATGCTGGACGAGTCGGTCCACGCCTACGTCATCCAGCTCATGGCCGAACTGTCCGGTGAACTCGACATCGACCGGCTCCGCCATGCGGCCGCGACGGTTCTCGAGCGTCACGCCAACCTGCGCTCGGCCTTCGTCACCGCATCCGACGGCACTCCGGTCCAACTCGTCGCCGACGTCGTCGAAGCACCGTTGCGCGTCGTGGACGCCACCGACGCCGAGCTGCCCGCCCTGCTCGCCACCGATCAGCGACGGGGCTTCGACCCGACGGTCGCGCCGCTGCTGCGATTCACGGTCTACAGCACCGGTTCCGGGCGCAGCCACCTCGTCCTGACCGGCCATCACATCCTCCTCGACGGCTGGTCGATGCCGTTGCTGATGAAGGAACTGCTCGTCCTCTACGCCACCCACGGCGACGCGACCCCGCTACCACCGGTGCGCCCCTACCGCGACTACCTCGAGTGGCTCACCCGACAGGACCGCCCCGCCGCCGAGCGCGCGTGGTCCGACGTCCTCGACGGGGTGCGGACCACCATGCTCGCCCCCGAGTTGACGTGGCCGCCGGCGACCGGCGAAGGCTACGGCCTGTGCGAGTTCGAACTCGATGCCGCGCGCACGGCGGAACTGACCGCTGTCGCCGCGGCGGCCGACGTCACCGCGAACACCGTGTTCCAGACGGCGTGGGGGCTGGTGCTCGCCGCCAGTACCGGGCGCGAGGATGTCGTGTTCGGTGCCACCGTGTCGGGCAGGCCGCCGCAGCTCGACGGCGTCGGCGACATGATCGGACTGTTCGTCGACGCGGTCCCGGTGCGCGTGCGCGTTCACCCCACCGACAGTGCCGGCGACCTGATCCGCGCTGTCCAGGCCGAACAGGCCTGCCTGCTCGATCACCACCACCTCGGGCTCGGCGCGATCCAGCGTGTCGCGGGACTCGGTGAGCTGTTCGACACCATGCTCGCTTTCGAGTCGTTCCCCGTCGACGTCGAAGGCCTCCAGCAGGCAGGTGGGGCGCTCGACAACCTGACCATCGACGACCTGCACGGCGCCGACCACACCCACTACCCGATCACGGTCCTGGTCTTCCTCGGTGTCCGCACCCAGGTGCAGATCAAGTACCGCCGCGACCTGGTCTCCGAGGTGGTGGCCCGCGCGGTCACCGACCGGCTCCGTGCCGCTGTCGGCGACCTCGTCGCGACACCGACCGCGCCTGCTGTTCGCGTCGTCGAACAGCTCGCCTCCGACCCGACCGACCCGATCACCCGATCCCGCTACTGGCGTAAGACCTTGGCCGACCTGCCCGCCCGGCCGGTCTTGCCCACCGACCATGTCATCGCGCCGGTCGGCCGCTCGCTCACGCGCGGCGGGCTCTCGCTCGACAGCCGTGGCGGAGCCGAGCGAGAGCGGGGCAGTATCCGATTCGTGGTCCCGGCGACGGTGCACCGAGACCTTCGCGAACTCGCGGACTCCGCGAACGTGAGCTGGCCGACGCTGCTCCGCACCACGGTGGCAGTCCTGCTCGCGCGCCTCACCGACTCCGACGACGTAGTGATCACGACGTGCGACCCGGATCTGGTGCTGCGCACCGCGATCGACCCGTCCGCCCCGTTCCTCGATCTCCTCCCACCGGCTCATCACGCCGAGACCCAGGCCATGGCGCACGCCGCAATCCCCCTGACCGAACTCGCCGAGCTGCTCGACGTCACCCCCGATGCCCTGGGACAGGTGTCTCTGGCTTTCCCCGCCACCGCGACGAGCACCGACGACGGTGCGGCGGCGAACCACCGGGACCCGCTGCGATCGGCACCGAACAAGTCCGACGACCGACTTGCGCGAGCCGCGTTCGAGCCGCGTTCGAGCGCCCGTACCGTCGACTCGGCCTTGTCGGTCGACCCGGGCCAGACCCACGACCTCGCCCTGACGGTGACCGAGTCGCGGTCGGATGTGTCGATCGAGATGTCTTACGCGCGAACAGTTTTCGATGCCCCCGAGGCCGAGACATTCGGCCGCCGCCTGGTCCGGCTGCTCACCGCCGTCGCCGAGCGGCCCGCGACAGCGGCAGGCGATCTCCCGCTGTCGGATCACGCCGAGTCGACCTTCCTGACTCATCTCGGTGACGGC
Source organism: Nocardia sp. NPDC058633 (assembly GCF_042717045.1). Taxonomy (NCBI): domain Bacteria; kingdom Bacillati; phylum Actinomycetota; class Actinomycetes; order Mycobacteriales; family Nocardiaceae; genus Nocardia; species Nocardia sp. NPDC058633. The sequence goes on along the minus strand of NZ_JBHXRA010000009.1, from coordinate 89,017 downwards.
ACAACCCCCTCCACCATCGGCACCCTGCCCGAGCTCCTGGTCCGCGGCACCGGTTTCGGTCAGCACCGAATCGCCGTGCGCGACACCGTGGACAGCATCACCTACGGCACCCTGGATGCCGACTCCTCACGTCTGGCCCGCGTCCTCATCGCCGAGGGAATCGGCCCGGAAACAGTAGTCGCCTCGGCCATCCCGCGCTCCTACGCGTCGATCCTGGCCCTGTGGGCCGTCGCCAAGGCCGGCGGCGTGTACCTGCCGGTGGATCCGAACTACCCCGAAGACCGTATTCGCCACATGCTCGACGATTCCGGCGCGACGGTCGGCCTGACCGTCGCCGAGCGTGCGAGTGGACTCCCCGCAACACTGCGCTGGCTGGCCCTCGACGACCCGACCGCCCGGGCCCGCATCGCCGCCCACGCGTCGACCCCGGTGCGCGACCGCGACCGCCGAGCGCCCCTGCGTCGCGACAACCTCGCCTACGTGATCTACACCTCCGGCTCCACCGGCACACCCAAGGGCGTTTCGGTCACCCACGCCGGGCTGGGTGCCCTCGTCGCCCACTCGGCGGCCCTGATGCGCCTGCGTCACGACCACCGCATGCTGCACGTCTGCTCGCCCAGCTTCGACCAGTCGATCGAGGAACTCGCCACCGCCTTCCACCACGGTGCCACCCTGGTCGTCGCGCCACCGGACATCCTGGGCGGGGCCGAGCTCGACGACCTGCTGCGCACCGAACAGGTGACGCACACGATCATCACCCCGGCCCTGCTCAGCACCCTCGACCCGGCAGCCCTGCCGGACCTGCTGTGCGTGTCGGCAGGCGGGGAAGCCACCACCCCCGAACTCCTGGCCACCTGGCAGCCCGGCCGCGGATTCCTCAACGGCTACGGGCCCACCGAGGCGACCATCGGTGCGACCTACTCGGCGTTGCGTGCCGGGGACCGCGTCACCATCGGTCGCCCCGTCCCTGGCCTGCGCGCGGTCGTGCTCGATGCCCGCCTGCATCCGGTGCCGGTGGGCGTCACGGGTGAGCTCTACCTGGCGGGTCCCGCGCTCGCCCGCGGGTACCGCGGCCGCGCCGCCACCACCGCGGACCGTTTCGTCGCCTGCCCGTGGGCCGGGCCCGGCGACCGCATGTACCGCACCGGCGATCGCGTGCGCTGGGTGCACAGCGACACCTATGAGCTGGAGTACCTGGGCCGCACCGACTTCCAGATCAAGATCCGTGGCTTCCGGATCGAGCCCGGCGAGATCGACGCGGTCCTGCTGCGGCACCCGCAGGTGAGTTTCGCCCTCACCCTCGGCGTCGAGAACCCTGCCGGTGACACCGCGTTGGTCTCCTATGTGACGGGGCGCGACATCGATCCCAGCGCCATCACCCGATGGTCGTCGTCGATGCTGCCCGCGCACATGGTCCCCGCCGCCGTTGTCGCCCTGGACCACATCCCCCTGTCGGCGACCGGCAAGATCGACCGAAATGCCCTTCCCGCACCGGAATTCGCGACACGCGCCTACCGCGAACCCGCGACCGGCTGGGAACGCACGGTCGCCGAGACCTTCGCCGAGGTGCTCGGTGCCGACCGCGTCGGCGCCGACGACAACTTCTTCGACCTCGGCGGCAACTCGCTGCTGGCCACCCGCCTGACCGCACGGCTCGGCGCGGCGGTCGACATCCGGGTTCCGGTGCGGGTGCTGTTCGCCGCACCCACCGTCGCCGAATGCGCGAACGCCGTCGCCGGTTTGACACGCGCGGCCCACCGCCCCGCCCTGCAGGCGGGTCCGCGACCAGCGCAGATCCCGCTCTCACCCGCCCAGCAACGCATGTGGTTCCTCAACCGCTTCGACACCGGGACCGCCGCGTACAACATTCCGGTCGTGCTCCGCCTGACCGGCGCGCTCGACACCGTGGCGATGCGGCAGGCGTTCACCGATCTCGTCACCCGCCACGAGATCCTGCGCACGGTCTACCCGACCCTCGATCTGGCACCGGCACAGGTGGTCCTGCCGTTCGACCACCCGGACGTGCCACGCCTCCAGCTCGCCACAACCGCGCGAGGCGCCGACAACCAGGCCGACGTCGGTTCGGACGAAGCCGTGACAGCCGCGGTGACAGAACTGGTGTCGACGGTCTTCGACGTCACCACCGAAGTGCCTGTGCGCGCGACCTTGTTCGCGCTGGGCCCGGACGACCACGTCCTGGCGATGGCGGTTCATCACATCGCCGGTGACGGCTTCTCCGGCGGCCCCCTCGCGCGCGACCTCGTTCGCGCCTACACCGCCCGCGTCGACGGAAAAACCCCCACCTGGGCGCCGTTGCCCGTGCAGTACGCCGACTACGCGATCTGGCAGCGAACCCTGCTCGGCGACGAGACCGACCCCGCCTCGATGTCGGCTGTCCAGCTCGGCTACTGGCAGCAGGCGCTGGCAGACCTGCCCGACCAGCTCGAATTGCCCCGCGACCGGCCACGACCCGCGATCCAGTCCTACGCGGGCGGGCGGGTGCCGTTCACTGTCGACACCGCCACCCACGCCGCGCTCACCGAACTGGCACGCACCCATGGCGCGACCTTGTTCATGGCCGTGCACACCGCGTTCGCGGTGGTGCTCGCCGAGTTGTCGGGCACCACCGACATCGCCATCGGTACCCCCGTCGCGGGCCGTGGCGACGCGGTCCTCGACGACCTGGTCGGCATGTTCGTCAACACCCTGGTCTTCCGTACCCGAGTCGACGCCGACGCGAGTTTCGCCGAACAGCTGACCCGCCAACGCGACATCGACCTCGCTGCCTTCGCCAACGCCGACATCCCGTTCGAACGGCTCGTGGAGGTCCTCAACCCGGCCCGTTCCACCGCCCGGCACCCGCTGTTCCAGGTGGGTCTGTCGTTCCAGAACCTGGCCGAGGTGCGGATGGAGCTGCCCGGTACGAGCGTGTCGTCGGTGGAGCTCGACCGTGAGCTGTCCCAGTTCGACCTGCACCTGATCCTGGCCGACCGCTACACCGCAGACGGGTCCCCCGCCGGCATCTTCGGCTACTGCACCTACGCCACCGACCTGTTCGACGCGGCCACCGTGCAGGGATTCCTGGCGCGACTCACCCGCCTCGTCACCGCGGTGGTCACCGACCCCGGCGCACCGCTGCGCACCATCGACCTGCTCGCCCCGGCCGAACGCGTCCAGATCCTCGACACCTGGAACCGCACAGCGCGGCACGGTGATCCGAACACCACCCTGGTCTCGCTGCTCGATGCCACTGTGTCCTCGACCCCGGACGCCGAAGCCCTCGTCGCCGACGGCGTGCGCTCGACCTACGCCGATCTGGACGCCCGAGTGAACCGATTGGCGCGTTGCCTCATCGCCGCCGGCGTCGGCCCGGAAACCCGGGTGGCGCTGGCGATGCGCCGTTCGGTCGACCTGGTCGTCGCGATGTACGCGGTCAGCACTGCGGGCGGCGCCTACGTCCCGATCGACCCCGACCAACCTCCGGCGCGCACCGAGTACATCCTGGACACCGCCGCCCCGTTGCTGATCCTCACCAGCGCCGACACCTGGCTCGCCGCGACGGACGCGATCCCGGGCAGTGGCCGCAGCGCGACTGCTGTGCTGTGTGTCGAACAGTTGGACCTCTCGACACACAGCCCGGCCCCGATCACCGACCGCGACCGCCGCGCACCGCTGCGCGCCGCGAACACCGCCTACGTGATCTTCACCTCGGGATCGACCGGCCGCCCGAAGGGTGTGGCGGTCTCGCATGCCGCGATCGTCAACCAGTTGCGCTGGAAGACAACCGAATTCGGTCTCACCGCGCAGGACAGCGTGCTGCTCAAGACCGCGGCCACGTTCGACCTGTCGGTCTGGGAATTCTGGTCCGCGGCGGTCTGCGGCGGCCGACTGGTGCTCGCCGCACCCGAAGGTCACCGCGACCCGGCCTACCTCGCCGATCTGATGCGCCGCGAAGGGGTGACGACCCTGCACGCGGTGCCTTCGATGCTCGATGCCCTGCTCACCGCGCCACTGCCGCCGTCACTGCGTCGGGTGCTGGCCATCGGCGAGTCCCTCCCGGTCGCACTGGCTCGCCGATTCGCGACCGTGGCCCCGAACACCGCCCTGTTCAACGTCTACGGCCCCACCGAGGCCGCCGTGTCGATCACCAGCCACCGCGTGAGCGCCGCCGACACGAGCACCGTGCCGATCGGCACACCGGCCTGGAACAGTCAGGTCTATGTTCTGGACGCGCGACTACGCCCGGTCCCCGTGGGTGTCGCGGGCGAGCTGTATCTGGCCGGTGACCAGTTGGCCACCGGTTACCTCGCCCGCCCCGACCTGACCGCCGAACGTTTCGTCGCCAACCCGTTCCACCCGGGCAGGCGCCTGTATCGCTCCGGCGATCTCGCCGCATGGAGCACACACGGCGAACTCGAATACCGCGGCCGCACCGACTTCCAGCTCAAGATCCGCGGATTCCGGATCGAACTCGCGGAGATCGATGCTGTCCTGGCCTCCCACCCCGACGTCGGCTTCGCCGTCACCGTCGGGCGTGAGAACCGATCCGGAGAAACGGTATTGGTGTCCTATGTGGTCGCCGGGCAAGGTCGCGAGGTCACCCCGGACAGCCTCGTGCAGTGGGCATCCCACGTCCTGCCCACCCACCTGGTCCCCACCACCATCATGGTCCTCGACGAAGTCCCGCTGACTCACACCGGCAAACTCGACCGCGCCGCCCTGCCTGCCCCCGAATTCGCCGCCCGCACCTACCGCACCCCGGCCACGGCCGTCGAACACACCGTCTGCGGCATCTTCGCCGACGTCCTGGGGGTGGACCGTGTCGGCATCGACGACCACTTCTTCGAACTCGGCGGCACCTCCCTGAGCGCCACCCGCCTGGCTACCCAGCTCGGGGCCGCGACGGCCGCGACCATCCCGGTCACCTGGATCTTCACCGCACCCACCCCGGCGGGCATCGTCGCTGCGCTGCGCGCCGAGGGCACCGACAGCGCGGGTACCGAGGCCGCTTTCGATGTCCTGCTGCCCCTGCGCGCCGAGGGCACCGGCGAGCCGGTGTTCTGCATCCACCCCATCAGCGGCCTCGCCTGGTCCTTCAGCGGCCTCGCCGCCCACCTCGACCGCCCGCTCTACGGTCTCCAATCACCGGCGTTGAGTTCGGCTGAGCCCCTTCCTGATTCGATCGAGGAATGGGCCCTGCGCTACCTCAAGGAAATACGCGCGGTGCAACCCGAAGGCCCGTACCACCTGCTCGGCTGGTCCCTCGGTGGCGTCATCGCCCACGCCATGGCGGTGCAGCTGCAGGAGGACGGCGAGGACGTCGCGGTGTTGGCGATGCTCGACAGCACCCTGTCGTCGGCATCGACGGCCGTCGCCACCACCACCGTGACCGCGACCGACCTGCTCGGCGGATTCGTCGGCGCCCACGAAGTGAACCTCACGGAACCGCTCGACCTGCACGCACTCGCTCGAACCCTGTTCGAACTGTCCGCCCCGCAAGCGTGTCTCGACCCCGCCCGCATCGACCGAATCGTCGACGCGGCGATCACCTCGGTCACCCTCGACGCCGCCTATCGCCCCCGCCGCTTCGACGGCACCATCACCTATTTCACCGCGGCCCATGATGATCCGACCGCAACCGCCGGTGCGGCGTCCTGGTCCGAGGCAGTGACCGGCTCGGTCGACAACCATCGCGTGGACGCGACCCATTGGCGAATGACCGACGACCACGCCCTCGCCGTCATCGCCGACACCCTGCGGGAGAAGCTCGGCCAGTCGTAACCGGTTGCGGCGCGACGGTATCGCACTGGTACCGTCGCGGTGTCCGTGACATCGCAGGAGGAGGTGAGACCCATCAACGCAGTAATCCATGGGTGCTCCCTCACCACACGGTCGGCTGCCTGACGTAGAGGCCGCCGGGAGCGCCCCACGAGGCAATCCCGAAGGGCACAGCCATGCATTTCACCGCGAACACGTCGTCGAACGGTGTCGTCGAACGCCATTTCACCCTGGGTGAGGTGACCGGCGCACTCTGGTCTCCCGCCGTCGATTCCGGCCCCACCTCGGTGGTACTGATGGGCCACGGCGGGGGCCTGCACAAGCAGGCACCGGCCATCGTGGCCCGCGCTCACCACTTCGTCACCACATGCGGCTTCGCTGTGGCCGCGATCGACGCCCCCGGCCACGGTGGCAGAGCGCGAACTCCCGCCGACGAACAGCTCATCGCCACCCTGCAGCGAGCCCGAGCCGCGGGCGAGCCGATCGCACCGATCATCGTGGAGTACAACGCTTCGCTGGCATCTCGCGCCGTGCCCGAATGGCGGGCGAGCATCGACGCACTACAGCAACTGCCGAGCATCGGCGCCGATGCTCGGATCGCCTACTGCGGCACCGCACTGGGTACCGCCATCGGCATCGCGCTGACGGCGGCGGATTCCCGGATCACCGCTGCGGTCTTCGGTCTACTCGGTCACGAGTCCCTCATCGAAGCAGCCGCCTCGCTCACCGTTCCCCTCGAGTTCCTCCTGCAGTGGGATGACGAATTCGTCGACCGCCACAGCGCTCTCGCCCTGTTCGACGCCTTCGGCTCGGCCGAGAAGACCTTGCACGCCAACCCCGGTGGGCACGCGCAGGTCCCGCCCTTCCAACTGAACACCACCACCGAATTCCTGATCCGCCACCTGGGCGCAACGGCCTGACACCAGCGCTTCCGGGCCCGGTTCGGCGGGCCCGGAAGGGTCACGATCAAGACAATGCGCGAGCAGAACTCCCGCTCAGCGCCGCACCCTCAGATCTGACGCACCCACGCCACCAAGAACAACCCGCCGAACGCGGCGAGAACCACGGCTGCCGGAATCGCCCACCACGAGCGGTCACCACCGAGCACCGTCCGGGTCAGCCGCAACTGCAACCGGCCGAACACCGCGATCATGCCGCCGAACAGCGGCGCGATCAGCACACCCAGTACCGCGTGCGTCGCCCACGCGCCTGCCAAGGAGGGCCCGCCCCACGAGTTCTGGTAGCCGTCGGCGGCGACGAGCGGATAGGCCAGGCCGCGCACCAGAACCAGCACGCTGAGCACGGCGAGGAACCAGCCGAGCAGCCCGACACCGCCGGACAGCACCGAATGGGTCAGCCGGTGCGACAGCGAAAAGTTGTGGGCGCCGACAGGTTCACGCAACAGCAACCGTGGGACCCGCAGTCGCGTGCGCACGCGGGTGAAGGCCAGCGGCAGGGCCAGCAGTTCGTAGGCCGCTGACCGTGCCACCACGCGGATCACCGTAGTGATCCGGCCGCCGCGAGATCGTCGAACAGAAGTCGGTCGACAGGTGGAACCAGCTCGCGGTCACCGAAGCCGAACCAGGCCAGCGCCTCGATTTCGCTGCTGGCAGTGAGCACCCCACGGTAGTCGGCGGTGTAGCACGCCATCCGGACCAGGGTGTCGTGGCCGTCGGCGACCGCGGCCTCATAGGTGCCGACGTGGACGGCGCTCTCGGGCGCGAGTTCGACGGTCAGCTCCTCGGCGACCTCACGAACAAGGGTCTGCAGGTCGGTCTCGAGACCCTCGCGTTTGCCGCCCGGAACGAAGAACACGTCCTTGCCGCGCGGACGGGCACACAGAATGCGACCGTTCTCGATCAGCACCCAGGCCACGGTATCGACGAGCTGCTGTTGCGCAGGTTCCACCACGGCCCGCAGCTTAACCGGCACGGCTACGTCGATCTCGCCCAGTCCCTCGCGCGCGGTCGCGGGCAAGACCGCGCTAGGCCTGCCGCAACCGGCGATCAGTGGCCGGGCAGTACGCACACCGTGTCCAGCCCGAGGACACGATTGAGCCGGCCGAACGCCAGCCAGGAACCGATGCTCATGCTCAGCTCCACCACCTCGGGCTGGGAGTACTGTGCGAACATTCTGGCCCAGAATTCGTCGTCGAGACCGTGATGGTCGGTGGCATAACGCTCGGCGTACTCGGCGGCCAGCCTGGTGCGTTCGTCGAACCGGTCGGTGTCACGCCACTGGGTGACGGCCTCGGGAAATTCGGCCTCGACCTTGTGCCCGTCGCGTTCGGTGCGCCAGTCCTGGCAGAACAGGCACCCGTTGATCTGGGCGATCCGCAGCCGGGCCGCCTCGAATTCGCGCAGGCCGAGGGTGGAGTGCTCGTAGACCGACAGCGAGAACGCCGCCGCGGCGACCCCGATTCCGGGGACCATTTCGCCCCAGACGTAGCCGATGGGATCTTTGCCCTCGGGAATGTCGATGATCATCGTGGTGTCCTTCCGAGTTTGCCGACCGCGGCGCGCAGCGGCACATCGAGTGCGTCGTAGAGGCCGGGCGGCGCTTCGGCCAGCCAGTCGACGGCATTGACCAAACGGCCCACCGCGGTGGCGTTTCCGCCCGCCGCGCGATTGCCACCCTCGTCGGTCGCTTCGACGCTGACCTCGATGCGTGGCGAGCCCTCGATGATCACCCGGTGCGCGCCGTCACCGTCGGGCGGTGTCGGCCAGTCCGGTGCGCAGCTCGGATGAATGCGGGTGACGTGCTCGATCACGATGCGCGCGTGCCCGTCGACGATGCCTTGCACCTCGAACCGCACCGCTCCCTGGGTGCCCGCCTCGAACGCGCCCATCCGGGTGGTCTGGACGGTCTCGTCGAGGGGGCGCCGGTCGACGGTTTCGCGGAGCTCGTCGAGTTCGACGCCCAACGCCCTGGCCATCAGCCGAATCTGGCCGCCCCACACCATCGTCGGCACGCTCGCCATCAGCATCGGCGGCTCGTAGTCCATCGGCTGCCCCATCCCGACGAGATAGCGCACCGAGTCGGGTTGGTCGTAGGTGGAGTAGTCGAAGATCTCCTGGCAGCGCACCACCTCGACAGTGCCGGCGAGGCCGCTGATCAACAGTGGTAGCACATCGTTGCCCCAGCCGGGATCCACCCCGGACACGAACAGCGAACCACCGCCCGCCGCAATGGCTTCCAGCACCGGCTCGCGCATTTCGGCCGGTGCGTTGCGAGGGTCGTAGAGGGCGTAGAGGGCGGGCGTGACGACCACCGCCCCGGCGCGGATCGCCCGCACGATGTCGGCGAGCGCGTCGTCGGGCCTGATGTCACCGGACGCCGCGTACACCACCGCCCGCGGGCCTGTGGCGAGTAATGCCTCGATGTCGTCACTGGCGGCCACCCCCAGTTCGATGTCGAGGCCCGCGAGCGCGCCCGCGTCTCGGCCGACCTTGTCGGGGTTGTGCACCAGCACCCCCGTGAGAACCAGCGCCGGATGGGCCGCGACGGCACGGATGGCCGCGCGGCCGACGTTTCCGGTGCCCCAGACGATCGTGGGGATCATCGAGCCACCGTAGCAAGCGCTTGGTTCAGGGACGGGGGTATCGGAGATCTCAGTCCACGCGAAGGTCGAGCCCGCGCGCACCGCTCGCTTCGGCCAGCCGGTTCACCGCCGCGGACAGCGTGCGCTTCGCGACGGTGCGCGCGTCGAACATCGAGACCACGATCTCGTTGCCGACCTGCTCCCAGGTGCCCGCGATCCGCCCGTCGACCAGCACCAGCGCCGATATCCAGCCCGCCGCCCTGCTCACCTTCGACCGGTGCTCGGCGGGTACCAGCGCGGTGTCGGCGGTGCCGGGCCCCAGGACGTACTGGTCGAACGGGCCGAGCAGATGGACGCTGCCGTCGAGTTCCGCCGCGACGAGATCGTCGGCGAATTCGCTGGGAATCCAGCCGATACGGCCTTCCACATCGACCTCGGTGAGCGCGTCGCCCATGGCCTCGAACCAGCCACGCACCACGGTTTTTCGCAAGCTGTTGCGACTGAGCCACGCATCGAACGCCGCCGGCGTCGCGGGGCCGTACGCGCCGAGATAGGCGCTGATCAACGTCGGTGCGGCGGTGTCGGGTTCGGGGATGCCCCGCCATCCCCGAACCGAGCCACCCGGTGCGGTGAAAGTGACCTTGCTGCCGCGGGCGGGTCCGTGGCACAGCGCGCCCTGCCAGGCCAACGGCTTGAGCACCGCACCCCACCCGGACCGCAACTGCTCGCCGAGGTGAGCGAAGCCGGGTTCGGCGAGCACCGCGTCGACCAGTTCCTCCCGGGTGAGCACCTGATCGGCCAAGATGCCCGACACCGCCTCCACGAGCCCGGTCACCTGCTCGGGAGTCGCACCGAAAGTCTTCTGCCACGACGGTTTCTCCCACGTGCGGGCCGACCCGATCAGCGACAGCGCGGCCGCGGCCTGCTCGGGCACCATCGCGTGCAAGGTGCCGCGCATCGCCCAGGTCTTCATCAGGGTGCCCGCACCCAGCGCCGCCCCGACACCGCGCGCGGGACAATCCGAACTCCGTACCGCCACAGCCGTCTCCGCCGCCGAGGCCACCTGCGCCTGTACGCCGACCAAGCGGGTCGCGACGTCCTCCACAGACCCCGCGGTCGGTGCCGTCACGAACTGACGACCCAGCCGCCAGGCGAACACCTGATCCCATCCGACACTCAGCATGCGTCCCCATCCCCGTGACCGATCCCGTTGAACGTTCCCATCAGATCAGATCACCGTGACAGATTCGGATCAGCTCGCCTCGTTCCGTCGGGTGGTGACCCGGCGCAAAGCCGCGCGCAGACCCGCGAATTCGTCGTCGCTGATCCGGTCGACGAAATGGTGCAGAACGAGGTCGGACCGCCCGCCGCCACCGAGCGCCTCGTGCATGAGCCGGGCACTGTGCTCCTCACGGGTCACCGTCGGCCAGTACCGGTACGCGCGCCCCTCGCGCTCGCGGGCCAGCCAGCCTTTGCGATGCAGGTTGTCCATGGTCGACATCACCGTGGTGTAGGCGATGTCGCGTTCGGTCGCGAGTTCGTCGAACAGTTCGCGCACCGTGGTCGCGTCGACGTCGCGGTTCCACAGCCGATCCATCAGCACCGCCTCGAGCTCCCCGAAACCACGCACCGCCGATCGACTCCTTCGCCTTGCCCGAATCGCCTCACCGTGCCGGCATCACGTCGAGCGACGTCGCGAGCATGGCAACGGCAAGGAGGGAAACCACTCCTTGCCACTTCTAACGTATAGCCCACCCCGGGGCTTGCGGCAAGCCCCGGGTCGTGCCGCACAATCTCTCGGCAAGCCCGTAACCTGCGGAAATCTTGTCGAAGGGGAGTAATCGATGATCGACGTGATCGTTGTCGGCGGTGGACCGACCGGCATGCTGCTGGCCGCGGAGTTGAGGCTGCACGCGGTGCGTGTGGTCGTGGTGGAGAAGGACGCCGAGCCGACGAAGATCGTGCGCTCGCTCGGCCTGCACGCGCGCAGTATCGAGATCATGGATCAGCGTGGTCTGCTCGACCGGTTCCTGGCACTCGGGCACAAGCATCCGGTGGGCGGCTTCTTCGCCGGCATCCCGGCACCGGTACCCGAGGGACTCGACACCGCTCATCCCTATGTGCTCGGCATCGTCCAACCCCTCACCGATCGACTGTTGACCGAGCATGCCGTCGACCTCGGAGTCGAGATCCGTCGTGGCACCCCAGTGGTCGGACTGCGCACCGACGAGGACACGGTCACGGTCGAACTCGCCGACGGCACCCAGTTGCGTTCGCGCTATGTCGTCGGTTGCGACGGCGGCCGCAGCACCGTGCGCACACTGCTGGGCGTCGCGTTTCCGGGCGAGCCGAGCCGAGTCGAGACACTGCTCGGCGAAATGGAACTGACCGCGTCACCGGAAACGATCGCCGCCGTGACGACCGAAGTTCGCAAGACCCAGTTCCGCTTCGGCGCGATGCCGCTGGGCGCCGGGATCTACCGCGTGCTCGCCCCTGCGGACGGCGTCGCCGAGGACCGTGGCCTCGCTCCCACCTTGGACGAACTGAAACGCCAACTCATCGCCACCGCGGGTACCGACTTCGGTGTGCACTCACCGCGCTGGCTGTCGCGTTTCGGCGACGGCACCCGCCAAGCCGAGCACTACCGCGTCGGCCGGGTGCTGCTGGCCGGCGACGCGGCCCACATCCACCCGCCCGCAGGCGGCCAGGGCCTCAACCTCGGTGTCCAGGATGCGTTCAACCTCGGCTGGAAACTGGCCGCCGAGATCAACGGGTGGGCGCCACCGGGCCTGCTCGACACCTACGAGACCGAACGCCACCCCGTGGCCGCCGACGTGCTCGACAACACCCGCGCTCAGATGGAACTCATGTCCCTCGACGCGGGACCACAGGCGGTGCGCAGGCTGATGTCGCAACTGATGAGATTCGACGACGTGAGCCGCTATCTCACCGAGAAGATCATCGCCATCGGAATCCGCTACGACTTCGGCGACGGCGATCCCCTACTCGGTCGGCGGTTGCGCGACATCGGCTTGCGACGCGGTCGCCTCTACGAACAGATGCACGCGGGCCGCGGGCTCTTGCTCGATCAGACCGGGCGCCTCTCGGTCGAGGGCTGGTCGGATCGGGTCGACCACCTCGTCGATGTCAGCGACGAACTCGACGCCCCCGCGGTGTTGCTCCGACCCGACGGACATGTGGCGTGGATCGGCGAAGACCAACAGGCTCTGCTCGCCCACCTGCCCCTCTGGTTCGGTCGACCAGACCTCGCCATGACGTCCTGACATCGCACCGACGTGCCCGTCTGAATCATCGTGCGCGCCGACGTAGTTGCGCCGACTCGTGGTCTCCCGGAATCATCGGCGTATGCGGCGCGCAGGGGTGGCCCGATGACCGAGCTCGACACGTTCGGCATCTTCCGGCCACTGCTGTTCACCATCGCCTACGACATCCTGGGCTGCGCCGCCGACGCCGAAGATGTGTTGCAGGACAGCTACCTTCGCTGGCGCGACGCGACAGAGGTGACACATCCGCGTGCGTATCTGGTGCAGATCGTCACCCGTCAGGCGATCAACCATCTGCGCTCCGTCCGGCGCCGCCGCGAGGACTACGTGGGCAGCTGGCTGCCCGAACCGATCCGCACGACGCCCGATGCCGGGCACGATGTGTTGCTGGCCGAGTCGGTGTCGATGGCGATGCTGCTCGTGCTCGAAACCCTCGGTCCCACCGAGCGTGCGGTGTTCGTGCTGTCGGAGGTGTTCGGCCACAGCTACGGCGAGATCGCGGACATGATCGACAAGTCCGACACCGCCGTGCGCCAGATCGCTCACCGTGCCCGTGCGCACGTCGCGGCGCGGCGCCGACGCTTCCAACCCGACTCCGACACCAGCCGCGCGGTGATCGACCGATTCTTGCTCGCCGCCCACACCGGTGACGTGAGCGCCCTCATGGCGGCGCTCGCTCCCGATGTCGTCCAGATCTCCGACGGCGGTGGCCGGGTCTCCGCCGCACGCCGCCCGATCATCGGCGCCGAGTCCGTCGCCCGGTTCCTGATCGGGCTGGCCCACACCTCGATGGCGGGCGCGACTGTCGAATTCGGCTGTTTCAACGCGATGCCCGCGGTCATCGTCCGAGCCGAGAAGGGCGACCTGGACACGGTGCTGCTGGTCGAACTGACCGACGGCCTCGTCGCCGGTCTCTACGCCATCCGCAACCCCGACAAATTGCAGTCCGTCGAGGTATTGCGAACCCTCGACATCACCGCCGACCCGCACTGACACGCTGCTGTGACCGAGGGCACAGCCCGACCGTGTCACGCCGGGTCCGCGAGCGGTGTCTTCGAGAGCGTCCATCAGTGCAGCGAAACGAAAGGGCCATCCTATGAAGGTCATCATCGTGTGCAAGTCGGTGTCGCACGGCAATACCCAGCGCGTCGCCGAGGCCATGAGCCAGGTGCTCGGTGGCCGGATCGTCGCCCCCGCCGACGTCGATCCGGCCGAGCTCGCCGGCTGCGACCTCGTCGGCTTCGGCTCGGGAATCTACAACATGGCTTTCCATCCGGAACTGCGCCGGTTCATCGCCGCGCTGCCGACCGGACTCCAGGGCACGGCGTTCGTGTTCCGCACCAGCGGATTCGCCGAACCACCCTTTCGTCGGTATACCACCACCCTGACCCGCAGTATCGAACGCAAGGGCTTCGACGTGGTCGACACCTTCGGCTGCCGCGGCTTCGACACCTGGTTGCCGCTGCGCCTCGTCGGCGGCATCCGCAAAGGCCATCCCGACGCCGCCGACATCGCCGCCGCCCGCGCGTTCGCCGAAAACTTGCTGGCCAGGACCACCACCGCCCCCTGACCGACCGAACTCGTCGTACCCCGATGCGAACATATGTTCGTGTCCGATTCCGCCGCCTCGCGTCGCCCGCGTATCCGGTCCCGCGCCGATGCCTCGATCCTGCACGCCGATCTCGACTCGTTCTACGCCTCGGTCGAACAGCGTGACCAGCCGTGGCTGCGCGGCAAACCGGTCATCGTGGGCGGCGGGGTGGTGCTGGCGGCCAGTTACGAGGCCAAGGCGTTCGGTATCAGGACCCCGATGAACGCACGGCAGGCGCTGCGATTGTGCCCGCAGGCGATCGTCGTGCCACCGCGCATGGCGGCCTATGCCGAGGCGAGCAAGGCGGTCTTCGCTGTCTTCCACGACACCACCCCGGTAGTGGAGGGGATCTCGATCGATGAGGCGTTCCTCGACGTCAGCGGGTTACGCCGGATCAGCGGCGAGCCGATCGAGATCGGCCATCGGCTCCGCGCACAGGTCGCCGATCGCGTCGGCCTGCCCATCTCCGTCGGCATCGCACCCAACAAGTTCCTCGCCAAGGTTGCTTCCGCCGTCGCCAAACCCGACGGGTTACGCCTGGTCGAACCCGGCGGAGAACTCGACTTCCTGCATCCGCTGCCGGTGGAGCGGCTGTGGGGCGTCGGCAAGGTCACCTCGGCGACCTTGCACGCCAACGGGATCACGCGCATCGGCCAGCTCGCCGAACTCGGCGAACCCCACCTGCGCGCGATCCTCGGTCCCGCGTCCGCCCGTCACCTGTTCGCCCTGTCCTTGGCTCGCGATCCGCGCCGCGTGGAAACCGGCAGACGACGGCGCTCGATCGGTGCCCAACGCGCCCTCGGTCGCCGCCCCCGCGAACCCGAGGAGATCGCCGCCTATCTCGACGGCCTCACCGACCGTCTCGGCCGCCGCCTCCGCGCCGCCGACCGCGTATGCCGAACAGTGGTGCTGCGCTTACGGTTCGACGATTTCACCCGAGCCACCCGCTCCCACACCCTCGTCGAAGCCACCGATGCCACCCCCGCGATCCGCCAGGCCGCCCGCCGGCTCCTGCACACCGCCCAACCACTCATCACCGAACGCGGCATCACCCTGATCGGCCTGTCGCTGACAAACCTCGACGACGGCGACACCATGCAGCTCACCCTGCCACTGGAACCGCGCGCCGAGAACACCCTCGACGCCACCCTCGACGACTTGCGCCGCCGCTTCGGATCCACCGCCGTCACCCGTGCCGCGCTCCTGCGCAGCGGCGAAGGCATCTCGGTTCCGCTCCTGCCCGACTGACCTCGACGACGACCGAACTGGTTCCAGAGCCGAAACCCGCCGTCGCCGACCACTACGGATCGAACCGTAGGAAACACATGGAATAATCGCCGAATGCCTTATGCCGTCATCGGCTTCCTGACCCTCGCCCTGTGGGTGTACTGCCTGGTCGACATCGTCACCAGCCCCGACGCGGGTATCCGCCACCTGCCGAAGATGGGCTGGTTGATCGTCGTCGTGCTGATTCCCACGGTCGGCGCGCTGCTGTGGCTGTTCGCGGGCAGGCCCGTCGTCGAGTCGGGGACCGCCTCCAACACTCGCTTCGGCGAATACGACCGCCCCGGCCGCCGGGTCGCGTCGAATCCTGACGACGACGAGGCCTTCCTGCGCGGCCTGCGCGACCGCGCCGAGCAGCAGCGTCGCGAAGCCCGCAGGCAACAGCAAGAGCGCGACCAGGACCCGGCCTGACCGCTGGAAGGTGGGCCCGCTCGTCCATCTAGGTGCGCTGGTCGTGCCTGGCGGGCCGAAACAGCGACCGCGTTCCGAACAACGAACTGTCGAACCGCTTGCCCGCGTCGGGTTCCCGGTGGTAGCGCTCGATGCGCAGCACCTCGTTGCGGGAGCCGAAGATGAACGGCACCCGCTGATGCACGTCTACCGGGGGAACCTCCATCATGCGCTCGTGCCCGGTGGTCGCCGCCCCTCCTGCCTGCTCGATGATGAACGCGATCGGATTCGCCCCGTACAGCAGCGAGACACGTCCCGGCAGAGCGGGATTGCGCGTATCGCGCGGGTAGAGATACAGCCCGCCCCTGGTCAGGATGTGGAAGGTGTCGGCGACCAACGATGCCACCCACCGCATGTTGAAGTCGCGCCCCCGCGGCCCCTCGACACCTTCTAAACACTCGAGCACATACCGGCGCACCGGCCGCTCCCAGAACCGCTCATTGGCGGCGTTGATCGCGAAACCCGAGGTGTCCTGCGGAATGCGCATCTGCGGATGTGTCAGGACGAATGCGCCGATCTCGCGATCGAGGGTGAACCCGTCGACCCCGCTCCCGGTGGTGAGCACCAGCATCGTCGCGGGCCCGTACAACGTGAACCCCGCACACACTTGCCGCACACCCGGTTGCAGGAAGTCGGTGTCGGCCGGTTCGGCGTCGCCGGCGACCACCTCCCGCGGCGCACGCAGAATGCTGAAGATCGAACCGACGGGAAGATTCACGTCGATATTGCTCGACCCGTCCAGGGCGTCATAGGCCAAGAGGTACTTTCCGCGTCGCTGTGTCGCCGGCAGCACCGTGGCGTGCTGCTCGGACAACAGCCCCGACAAATGCCCGGACCACTGCGTCTGTCCCACCATGATCTCGTCGGTCAACACATCGAGACGCCCGCTCACCGACGCCTCGTCGCCCGTGCCTGACCCGACGATCGCCCCACGCGTCACCTGATTGGCGATGATCTTCGCCGCTGTCGCCACCACGTTCATCAGCGCGGAGAACTCCCCCGACGAACCGGGATGCCGATGTTCTTCCTCGATCGTGTAGCGCGTCAGTGTTTTCAGACGATCCGGCATTCGGTCACATCCCCCTGTGAATTACGGTGTGTCCCTGCCTTTTCCAGGATGGCTCACCGCGGCCTCGCGGGCAATGTGAACTCTCCTCATGCGCACGGCCCGCCGACCGCGGGCGCGTCACCCCCAATCGGGGTCCCAGGGGCCAGGCTCACCCTTGACCCTGCCCCTGGGGGCAGCGTTTAGATTCGGTTCATGAGGATCGGAGAGCTTGCCCAACTGGCCCGGCTCAGCCCCAAGGCCATCCGGCGATACGAGGCGTTGGGGCTGGTCGCTCCGCAACGGCATCCCAACGGATTCCGCGAATACGACGACCACACCGTCCGGCTGGTGCGCGAGATCCGGACCCTCAATCGCCTGGGCATCCCGGTGGAGGAGACGCGCCCGTTCCTGGAGTGCCTGGCGACGGGCAGCGCACACGTCGACGACTGTCCCGCCTCCTTGGCCGAATATCAGCGGACCATCGCCGCGCTGACGACAGAAATCGAAGCCCTGACCGCGCGAAGAGACGCCCTGACGGAACGCCTCCGTGACGCCGCGTACCGACGCGGTGCCACACGGCAACCACTACTCGACACCAAGGAATTCTGATGACCCCGAGTCCTGCGATCGCCCATACCGTCGCGGTCACCGACGAGTCGTTCGACCGTGACGTCCTCGACAGTCCCGGCGTCGTTCTGGTCGACTTCTGGGCCCCAAGGTGCCCGTCGTGCAAAATGCTCGCCCCCGTGCTGGCCGAAGTCGCCCGCGAACGCGCGGACACCGTGACCGTGCGCACTCTCGACACCGACGAAAACCCGCTCACCACCCGTGATTTCCAGATCATGGCGGCCCCGACCTTGCTGCTCTTCCGCGACGGCCGACTGCTGCGCACCCTCGTCGGCGCACGCTCCAAGGCACGGCTTCTGGCCGAGTTGGACGACGCGCTGCACCGGTAACGCGCACCAGGTCCGTCGCGTGCAGGACAACAACCGAACCGGGCCCGGCCCGATATTCTTTCGGCGATTCCCCTGGGCGACAACGCGGTCCAGGGCGGTGACCGGTCCCAGCGCACGGCCTGCGGCGGGCGGCCCTGCGCCGCAGGCCGACTGCCGAATCCGGCCGAACCCGCCCGGCACCCACCCGCACGGACGTACGATCCGAGCGTGGCCGAATCCCATGGTTCCACCCCGCTGCGTGTGCTGGTCTACAGCAACGATGCCGATACCCGCCAACAGGTGATCCTGGCACTGGGTCGCAAACCGCGTGCCGACCTACCGGAGCTGGATTTCTTCGAGGTCGCCACCGCGCCGGTGGTCATCGAGCAGATGGACGCCGGTGGGATAGATCTGGCGATCCTCGACGGTGAATCCGCCCCGACCGGGGGTTTGGGTATCGCCAAGCAACTCAAGGACGAGATCGCGCACTGCCCGCCGGTGGTGGTACTCACCGGACGACCCGACGACGCCTGGCTGGCCAACTGGTCACGGGCCGAGGCCGCCGTGTCGCACCCGATCGACCCTATGCAGCTCACCAACGCGGTCGCCGGGATCCTGCTCGCCCGCTGAACCGGAGCGTCCGGGCATCGTCCCGACCTGTCGGATAGTCCGCTTCGCACCTTTCTGTCCATCGCCACTGGTAATGCCAGCGGTTCGCTGCCGCATGCCCGCAGACGATTACCCCCGTATCGCTCATGAATCGCGGTACCGATATCGATCAAACCCCGCACCGGAAACGTGCGGCGGCACCCCGAAACGGCGGTAGTCTGTGCTCTAGCTCACACGAGCACGGGCTCTTGTATAACGCTCCGCCATCGCTGCACAGCCTTGCGCGAGCCCCGGTTCGGCGGACAACGTTGTCGGCCCCGTCTCGCCGAAAGCTGCCGTCCGCGGCCGGGCCACACGGCTCGGCCTGCTCCAGCGAGGAGGGGAAGTGCAGTCGTGAACATCGAGGTGCCCGCACTCGTACTCGGCGCCATCGCCGCCGCGTTCGCGGTGTTCTCCGTCGCCATGGCGTCGCTGGTCGGCCCGAAACGCTACAACCGGGCCAAACTCGAACCCTATGAATGCGGCATCGAGCCGACCCCGCACGCCATCGCCGGTGGCCCGGGAAATGCAGCAGGACAGCGCTTCCCGGTGAAGTACTACCTCACGGCGATGCTGTTCATCATCTTCGACATCGAGATCGTGTTCCTCTACCCGTGGGCAGTGCATTTCGACACTCTCGGGCTGTTCGGTCTCGCCGCGATGGCGCTGTTCATCGTCAACGTGTCCGTCGCCTACGCCTACGAGTGGCGTCGCGGCGGCCTCAGCTGGGAATGAGTGGGAAATAATGGGTCTCGAAGAGAAACTGCCCAGCGGGTTCCTGCTGAGCACAGTCGAAGATTTCGCCGGCTACCTGCGTAAGGGCTCGGTCTGGCCCGCGACATTCGGGTTGGCGTGCTGCGCGATCGAGATGATGGCCACCGGCGCCGGGCGATTCGACATCGCCCGCTTCGGCATGGAAGCGTTCCGCGCCTCCCCACGCCAGGCCGACCTGATGATCGTGGCAGGCCGGGTGAGCCAGAAGATGGCGCCGGTGCTGCGGCAGGTCTACGACCAGATGACCGAACCGAAATGGGTTCTCGCCATGGGGGTCTGCGCGTCCTCGGGAGGCATGTTCAACAACTACGCCATTGTGCAGGGCGTCGACCACATCGTCCCGGTCGACATCTACCTGCCCGGCTGCCCGCCGCGCCCGGAGATGCTGCTCAACGCGATCCTGGCGTTGCACGCGAAGATCGCCGAGATGCCGATGGGCGTCAACCGTGAGGAAGCGATCCGCGCCGCCGAGCAAGCCGCGCTGGCCAGCACGCCGACCATCCGGATGGAAGGGCTGCTGCGATGACCTTCGACT
Organism: Nocardia sp. NPDC058633; assembly: GCF_042717045.1. NCBI lineage: Bacteria > Bacillati > Actinomycetota > Actinomycetes > Mycobacteriales > Nocardiaceae > Nocardia > Nocardia sp. NPDC058633. The sequence continues at coordinate 69,149 of NZ_JBHXRA010000009.1, read as the reverse complement.
CCCCCGACAACGCCGACATCCCCGCGGGCCAGGAGATTCCGGAGGAATCGTCCGCGCAGACACCGCCGAACCCGCCCGAGGACGAAGTGATCGGCACCCGGCGCGGCATGTTCGGCGTCAGCGGCACCGGTGACACCTCCGGGTACGGCGGCCTGGTCACCCCGGTCACCCTGCCCGCGGGCACCCCACCGCCGTACGGCGGCTGGTTCGACGCCTTCGTCGGCAGCCTGCGCGCCGCACTCGTCGGCCGAGTCATCGCCTTCGACACCGTGATCGAGAGAATCGTCGTCTTCCGCGACGAACTCACCCTGCACGTCGCGCGCGAGCACCTCGTCGCCGTCGCGAGCACGCTGCGTGACGACAGCTCGCTGCGATTCGAACTGTGCCTCGGTGTGAGCGGCGTGCACTACCCCGACGACAAAGATCGCGAACTGCACGCCGTCTATCACCTGATGTCGATCACCCACAGTCGCCGCGTGCGGCTGGAAGTGTCCGCGCCCGACGCCGATCCACACATCCCGTCACTGTTCTCGGTGTATCCGACGACCGACTGGCACGAACGCGAGACCTACGACTTCTTCGGCATCCTCTTCGACGGACATCCCTCCCTGACCCGCATCACCATGCCCGACGACTGGCGCGGGCATCCGCAGCGCAAGGACTACCCGCTCGGCGGGATCCCGGTGGAGTACAAGGGCGCGCGCATACCGCCGCCCGACGAGCGGAGGACCTACAGCTGATGACCGACACCGACTTCCGCCGCGACGACCCGCCCGTAGTGACTGTCGCAGGCCAGGACTGGAACCAGGTCAGCGACGTGATCGACGGCGGCGCCGAAGAACGCATCGTGGTGAACATGGGCCCACAGCATCCGTCCACGCACGGGGTGTTGCGCCTGATCCTCGAGATCGAAGGCGAAACCGTCACCGAAGCCCGCTGCGGTATCGGTTACCTGCACACCGGCATCGAGAAGAACCTGGAGTTCCGCAACTGGACCCAGGGCGTCACCTTCGTGACCCGGATGGACTACCTGTCCCCGTTCTTCAACGAGACCGCCTACTGCCTCGGCGTGGAGAAGCTGCTCGACATCACCGAGCAGATCCCCGAACGCGCCACCGTGGTGCGGGTGCTGCTGATGGAGCTCAACCGCATCTCCTCGCACCTGGTGGCACTGGCCACCGGCGGCATGGAACTGGGCGCGCTCACCCCGATGCTGTTCGGCTTCCGCGAACGCGAACTCATCCTCGATGTCTTCGAGACCATCACCGGCCTGCGGATGAACCACGCCTACATCCGCCCCGGCGGCCTCGCCCAGGACCTGCCCGACGACGGCGTCACCAAGGTCCGCGAGCTGCTCGACCTGTTGCCGGGTCGGCTCCGTGATCTGGAACATCTGCTCAGCGCCAACCCGATCTGGAAGAAGCGCACCCAGGACATCGGCTACCTCGATCTCACCGGCTGCATGGCACTCGGCATCACCGGCCCCGTCCTTCGCGCCACCGGCCTGCCCCACGACCTGCGCAAATCGGACCCGTACTGCGGTTACGAGAACTACGAATTCGACATCCCGACGACCACCGGCTGTGACTGCTACGGCCGCTACATCATCCGGGTCGCCGAGATGGCCGAGTCGATCAAGATCGTCGAACAGTGCCTGGACAAGCTGCGCCCCGGCCCGGTGATGATCGACGACAAGAAGATCGCCTGGCCCGCCGACCTGAAACTGGGCCCCGACGGCCTCGGCAACTCATCCGAGCACATCGGCAAGATCATGGGCACCTCCATGGAATCGCTGATCCACCACTTCAAGCTCGTCACCGAGGGCATCAGAGTGCCTGCGGGGCAGGTGTATTCGGCGGTGGAGTCCCCGCGCGGGGAACTGGGTGTGCACATGGTCAGCGACGGCAGCACCCAGCCCTACCGGGTGCACTACCGCGACCCTTCCTTCACCAACCTGCAAGCGGTGGCCGCGATGTGTGAGGGCGGCATGGTCGCCGACGTCATCGCCTCGGTCGCCAGCATCGACCCGGTCATGGGCGGAGTGGACCGATGAAGGACCAACTGCCTACGTGCCCTGACCTCTCATTGGGCGGAGTGGACCGATGAACGTGGAACTGCCTACGTGCCCTGACCTCTCACTGGGCGGAGTGGACCGATGACAATCGAACGCACCACCGGCACACCGATTCTCCTTAGCCTCAGCACCCGGCCCGAACCGTATCCGCCCCATGTGCGCGAGCGCCTCGAACTGGACGCGAAGCAGATCATCGCCCGCTACCCGCACCCCCGCTCCGCGCTGCTGCCCCTGCTGCACCTGGTGCAAGCCGAGGAAGGCTACGTCACCGGCACCGGCATCGATTTCTGCGCCGATCACCTGAACCTCACCGGCGCCGAAGTGACCGCGGTCGCCACGTTCTACTCGATGTACCGGCGCACCCCCACCGGTGACTACCACGTCGGCGTGTGCACCAACACCCTCTGCGCGGTCCTCGGCGGCGACGCCATCTATGAAGCGCTGCAACAACATCTGGACGTCGCGCACGGCGAAACAACCTCCGACGGCACCATCACTCTCGAACACATCGAATGCAACGCCGCCTGCGACTACGCGCCGGTCATGATGGTGAACTGGGAATTCTTCGACAACCAGACCCCCGAATCGGCCGTGGCGATCGCCGACGCCCTGCGCGCAGGCCACCAGGTGCGCCCCAGCCGCGGCGCACCACTGTGCACGTTCCGCGAGACCGCCCGCATCCTCGCCGGATTCCCCGACGAACGCCCCGGTGCGCTCGACGGCGCCCCGGGCGCACCCACCCTGGCAGGCCTCGACACCGCCGCAGCAGAAGGTGATTCGGCAGGGGGATCGCGATGACGACGCTCACCCCGGTCCTCAGCGAGCACTGGGCCACCCCCCGTTCCTGGACCCTGGACAGTTATCGCGCGACCGGCGGCTACGACGGACTCCGCGCCGCCCTGCGCGCAACGCCCGACGAGGTCATCCAAACCGTGAAGGACGCGGGCCTGCGCGGTCGCGGCGGCGCGGGGTTCCCCACCGGCATGAAATGGTCGTTCATCCCGCAAGGCCCCGGCCCGGACGGCACGATCGCACCGCACTACCTCGTCGTCAACGCCGACGAATCCGAACCCGGTACCTGCAAAGACATCCCGTTGATGCTGGCCACCCCGCACACCCTCATCGAGGGAGTGGTGATCGCCGCCTACGCGATCCGGGCCGCGACCGCGTTCATCTACGTCCGCGGCGAAGTGGTGCCGGTGCTGCGCAGACTCCACGCCGCCGTCGACGAGGCCTACGCGGCCGGTCTACTCGGCCGCGACATCCTCGGCTCGGGCTTCGACCTGGACCTGATCGTGCACGCCGGCGCGGGCGCCTACATCTGCGGCGAGGAAACCGCCCTGCTCGATTCCCTGGAGGGTAGGCGCGGCCAGCCCCGGCTGCGCCCGCCGTTCCCCGCCGTCGCCGGCCTGTACGCCTGCCCGACCGTGGTGAACAATGTGGAATCCATTGCCAGCGTGCCCTCGATTCTGCGCAACGGCACCGAGTGGTTCCGCTCGATGGGCAGCGAGAAGTCACCCGGCTTCACCCTGTACTCCCTGTCGGGGCACGTCGCCCGCCCCGGCCAGTACGAGGCTCCACTCGGTATCACCTTGCGGGAGCTGCTCGACTGTGCGGGCGGCGTCCGAGCCGGGCACACCTTGAAATTCTGGACCCCCGGCGGCTCGTCGACGCCGATGTTCACCGACGAACACCTCGACGTCGCGCTCGATTACGAAGGCGTCGCCGCCGCCGGATCCATGTTGGGCACCAAGGCATTACAGATATTCGACGACACCACCTGCGTCGTGCGGGCGGTGCTGCGCTGGACCGAGTTCTACGCCCACGAATCGTGCGGCAAGTGCACACCGTGCCGTGAGGGCACCTACTGGCTCGTGCAATTGCTGCGCCGACTCGAAGCGGGTCAGGGCACCGAAGCCGACCTGGACAAGCTCGCCGACATCGCCGACAACATCAACGGCAAATCGTTCTGCGCGCTCGGCGACGGCGCGGCCAGCCCGATCTTCTCCTCGCTGAAGTACTTCCGCGACGAGTACCTCGCGCATCAGCGACTCGGCGGCTGCCCGTTCGATCCGGCCGCCTCGACCGTGTGGGCACCAGCGAAAGAGGACAAATGAAACCCACTTCGCGTAGTGATTCGGTGAAGGGCGACGCTCGGGCGGCAGGTGCGCCTGCCGCGGCGCCGGTCAACAACAGCGGTGTGGTGCCCACCGACCTGGTGAGCGTCACCATCGACGACACCACCATCGAAGTGCCCGCGGGCACCCTGCTGATCCGTGCCGCCGAACTCATCGGAGTGCAGATCCCCCGCTTCTGTGACCACCCGCTCCTCGACCCGGTCGGCGCGTGTCGCCAGTGCCTCGTCGAAGTCGAAGGCCAGCGCAAGCCGGTCGCCTCCTGCACGATCCCCGTCACCGACGGCATGATCGTGCGCACCCAGATCAGCTCCCCGGTCGCCGAGAAGGCGCAGCGCGGGGTGATGGAACTACTGCTCATCAACCATCCCCTGGATTGCCCGGTCTGCGACAAGGGCGGCGAGTGTCCGCTACAGAACCAGGCGATGTCCACCGGCAGCGCCGAGTCCCGGTTCGACGGCGAGAAGCGGACGTACCCGAAGCCGATCCCCCTGTCCACGGCGGTGCTGCTGGATCGGGAACGGTGCGTGCTGTGCGCACGGTGTACCCGGTTCTCCCAGCAGGTCGCCGGCGACCCCTTCATCGAACTGATGGATCGTGGTGCGCTGCAACAGGTCGGCACCGCCCAGGCCGAACCCCTCGACTCCTACTTCTCCGGCAACACCGTGCAGATCTGCCCCGTCGGGGCGCTCACCGGTACCTCCTATCGATTCCGGGCCCGCCCCTTCGACCTGGTGTCCACGCCCAGCGTTTGCGAGCACTGCGCCTCGGGATGCGCCCAGCGCACAGACAGCCGCCGTGGGAAAGTACTGCGCCGCCTGGCCGGTGACGACCCGCAGGTCAACGAGGAATGGAACTGCGACAAGGGCCGTTGGGCTTTCGCCTACGCCACCGAACGCGACCGCCTCACCACCCCGATGGTGCGCGGCTGGGACGGCGTCCTCGCTCCCGCCTCCTGGCCCGAAGCGCTCACCGCCGCCGCGGCGGGCCTGAGCGCAGCGATCGGCAACGCCGGAGTGCTCGTCGGCGGACGGGTCACCGAGGAAGAGGCCTACGCGTACAGCAAGTTCGCGCGCATGGTCCTCGCTACCAACGACATCGACTTCCGCAGCCGGGTGCACTCGGAGGAGGAAGAGCGGTTCCTCGCCGCCCGGATCGCCGGGCGCGGTGTCGAGGTCGACTACGCCGCACTCGACCGGGCCCCCGTGGTGCTGCTGGTCGGGTTCGAGCCGGAAGAAGAATCACCGATCGTCTACCTGCGGCTGCGCAAGGCCGCACGCACGCGCGGGCAGCGGGTGGTGTCGCTGGCGCCGTTCGCCTCCCGTGGCCTCGAACGGATGTCGGGCGCGCTGATCCGGACTCCGCCCTGCGGGGAGGCCGATGTCATCACCTCGATCATGGCCGAAACGTCGCCGGATGCCACCGAACTCATGGCGCTGCTGAACACCCCCGGCGCGGTCGTCATGGCGGGCGAACGGCTCGCGGGCAGTCCCGGCGCTCTGTCGGCGGTGACTCGTTTGGCCGACGCCACGGGCGCCGCGCTGGCCTGGGTGCCGCGCCGTGCGGGCGAACGTGGCGCGCTGGAAGCGGGCGCGCTGCCGGGGCTGTTGCCCGGCGGCAGGCCGGTGGTCGATCCCGCCGCACGCCAACAGGTTCGACACCGATGGCAGTCCGGAGAACTCCCCGTCACCCTCGGCCGCGACGCCACGGCGATTCTGGCGAGCGCCGCCCAGCTGGGTGCGCTGGTGATCGGCGGTGTCGACCCGGTCGACATGCCCGACCCGGCCGCCGCGCTGGCGGCCATCGACGCGGCGCGCTTCGTCGTGAGCCTGGAAATACGGCACAGCGCCGTCACCGAACGGGCCGACGTCGTCTTCCCGGTGGCGACCGCGATGGAGAAATCCGGCACGTTCCGCACCTGGGAAGGCAGGCCACGTCCCTTCGCCGCGGCCTCGCTCGACACCACCCGCCGCGTCGCCGCGCCGCAGTCGGATCTGCGAGTGCTGCACGCGCTGTCCGCGCAGATGGGCGTCCCGATCAACCTGCCCGACTCCGCCGCCGCCCGCACCGAACTCGACGCGCTCGGCACGTGGAACGGAGAACCCATTCCCGCACCGGAACTGACGAGCCAGACTCGCCCCGTCCCAGGACCGGGCACAGCGGTGCTCGCCGGGTGGCGGATGCTGCTCGACGTCGGTCGGATGCAGGACGGTGAACCCGCTCTCGCCGGCGTCGCCCGCCCGCCGGTCGCCCGGCTCTCGGCCGCGACCGCCGCCGAGATCGAGGCCGCCGACGCCGATCACATCATCGTCTCCACCGACCGCGGCCAGATCTCGGTGCCGCTGATGATCACGGACCTGCCCGACCGAGTCGTGTGGCTGCCGCTGCACTCGCCCGGTTCGACGGTCGCCGCCGAACTCGGTGTGACACCCGGTGCCGTGGTGCGCCTGCGTCGCGCCGACGACAGGATGAAGGAACACCGTCATGAGTGATCGAGTGCTACTCCTCGCGGCCGATGCCGGACCTGTTTTCGGCACCGACCCGCTGTGGCTGGTCGTGGTCAAGGCGCTCGGCGTGTTCGTCTACCTGATGCTGGTGCCGTTGATCGCGGTGTACGCCGAGCGCAAGGTCGTCGCGTGGATGCAGATGCGGGTCGGCCCCAACCGCATCGGCCCCGGCGGCATGCTCCAGTCGATCGCCGACGGCGTGAAGATGGCGCTCAAGGAAGACATCATCCCGGCGATCGTGGACAAGCCGATCTTCGTGCTCGCCCCGATCATCTCGGTGATCCCGGCGTTCATGGCGTTCGCGGTGATCCCGATGGGCCCCGAGGTGTCGATCTTCGGCACGCGTACCGCGTTGCAGCTCACCGACATGCCCGTCGCCGTGCTCTACATCCTGGCCATCACCTCCATCGGCGTGTACGGCATCGTGCTCGCCGGTTGGTCGTCGGGTTCGACGTATCCGCTGCTCGGCGGCCTGCGCTCGACCGCGCAGGTGATCTCCTACGAGATCGCCATGGCACTGACCTTCGCCACGGTGTTCCTGCTGTCGGGAACGATGGCAACCTCCGAGATCGTGGGCGCGCAGGAGGGCACCTGGTATGTCTTCCTGCTGCTGCCCTCGTTCCTCATCTACTGCGTGGCGATGGTCGGCGAAACCAACCGGGCGCCCTTCGACCTGCCCGAAGCCGAAGGCGAACTGGTCGGCGGTTTCCACACCGAGTACTCGTCGCTGAAGTTCGCGATGTTCATGCTCGCCGAATACGTGAACATGGCGACGGTGTCGGCGCTCGCGACGACGCTGTTCCTGGGCGGCTGGCGCGCACCGTTCCCGATCAGCCTGTGGGAGGGCGCCAACTCCGGATGGTGGCCGCTGCTGTGGTTCACCCTCAAGGTGTGGACTTTCCTGTTCGTGTTCGTCTGGCTGCGCGGCACCCTGCCGCGACTGCGATACGACCAGTTCATGAACCTCGGCTGGAAACTGCTCATCCCCACCTCGCTGGTGTGGGTGATGATCGTGGCCGTCGCACGGGTACTCGACCTGGAAGGCCTGCCCGGACAGAACCTGATCCTGGTCGGCGTGGGTGTGGTGATCACCGCGGCGATGATCGCGATGTTCCTGCGCGCGGGCCGCAGCAGAGGGCTACCACCGTTGCCGCCACAGGAGCCTTCGACTTCCTCGGTGTTCCTCGGTTTCCCGGTCCCGCCGATGCCACCACGGCCCGCGAACGACCAACCCCAGATCGGCTTGTTCGAACCGCTCGCCGGCTTCGCGGTCACCGCGGCCACCATGTTCAAAAAGCCCAACACCGAGTCCTATCCCGAGGAGAAGGTGCCGACCGCGCCGCGCTATCACGGTCGCCACCAGCTCAATCGCTACGAGGACGGGCTCGAGAAGTGCATCGGCTGTGAACTGTGCGCGTGGGCGTGCCCGGCCGACGCGATCTTCGTCGAAGGAGCCGACAACACCGAGGACGAGCGTTTCTCCCCCGGCGAACGGTACGGACGCGTCTACCAGATCAACTACCTGCGCTGCATCGGCTGCGGTCTGTGCATCGAGGCCTGCCCGACGCGCGCGCTGACGATGACCAACGAGTACGAACTCACCGACGACAACCGCGCCGACCTCATCTACGAGAAGGACCAACTGCTCGCGCCCATGCAGCCGGGCATGGCTCCCGCGCCGCACCCGATGGCGCCGGGCACCGACGCCGCCGACTACTACCTGGGCAGGGTCGGTCCCGCCCCGTCGGAGCAGGAGGTACTGCGATGAGCACCGCACACATGCTCGCCGCCGAGATCGCCGACACCTCCACCGGTGAGGCTGTCCTGTTCTGGGTGCTCGCCCCGTTCACCGTGCTCGGCGCGCTGGGTATGGTGACCGCCGCCAAGGCCGTGCACTCGGCAATGTGCCTGGCCGCCACCATGATCTCGCTCGCCGTGTTCTACATCGCGCAGGGCGCGCTGTTCTTGGGCGTCGTGCAGATCGTCGTCTACACGGGTGCGGTGATGATGCTGTTCCTGTTCGTGCTGATGCTCGTCGGTGTCGATTCCTCGGAATCGCTGCGCGAGACATTGCGCGGGCAGCGCATCGCCGCCGCGATCGTCGGAGTCGGGTTCGGGCTGCTGTTCATCGGCGGCATCGGCGCGGCTCTGCGCGACAGCGCAACGAGCTTTCCCGGGCGCGGTTTCGGAGACCGTGACGTGATCGCCGAACTCGCCGAGTTGATCTTCCTGCGCTATGTCTGGGCCTTCGAACTCACCGGCGCACTGCTGATCACCGCCACCATCGGCGCGATGGTGCTGGCCCACCGCGAGCAGTTCACCCCCAAGCGCGGGCAGCGGGAAATGTCGCGCGACCGCTTCCGCACCGCCGGAGAACGGGCCACCCCCCAGCCGACGCCGGGCGTCTACGCCCGACACAACGCCGTGGACAGCCCCGCACAGCTCCCCGACGGCTCCTTCGCGGAACTCTCGGTGAGCACGATCTTGCGTCACCGCCGCACCCGCGCCCACACCGAAGCCGCCGTGGCCTCGGTCGGCACGCTGCGTGAGAACGAGATCACCGACGACAACCCGACAGCCGACGAGGAAGGCAAGCGGTGAACCCCCAGAACTACCTGTTCCTGTCTGCGCTGCTGTTCACCATCGGCGCGGCGGGAGTGTTGTTGCGCCGCAACGCGATCGTGGTGTTCATGTGCGTGGAGCTGATGCTCAACGCGGTGAATCTGGCGTTCGTCACCTTCGCCCGGTTGCACGACAACCTCGACGGTCAGGTGATCGCGTTCTTCACCATGGTGGTCGCCGCCGCCGAGGTCGTCGTCGGCCTGGCCATCATCATGACGATCTTCCGTGCCCGCCGGTCGACCTCGGTCGACGACGCCAACCTGCTGAAGTTCTGACATGGGTACCGCAACGCTGTGGCTGCTGCCCGCCCTCCCGCTCGCAGGCGCGATCGTCCTGCTGCTGTTCGGCCGCCTGACCGACCGGTGGGGACCGTATCTGGCCACGACAGCCGCGCTGTCCTCGTTCGTCGTCGCGGTCGTCGCGTTCTTCGGGATGCTCGGCCGACCCGACGCCGACCGAGCCGTGCACCGAGAACTGTTCGACTGGGTACCGGTCGGCGATCTGCAAGTCGGGTTCAGCCTGCAACTGGACCAGCTCTCGATCTGCTTCGCCCTGCTCATCACCGGCGTCGGATCGCTGATCCACCTGTACTCGCTGGGCTACATGAGCCACGATCCGGGCAAGCGTCGGTTCTTCGGCTATCTCAACCTGTTCCTGGCCGCCATGCTCGTGCTGGTCCTGGCCGACAACTTCCTTGTGCTGTACCTGGGCTGGGAAGGCGTGGGCCTCGCGTCCTATCTGCTGATCGGCTTCTGGTACGAAAAGCCCTCGGCCGCAACGGCAGCCAAGAAGGCCTTCGTGGTGAACCGGGTAGGCGACATGGGCCTGGCCATCGCCATGATGGTCATGTTCGCGTCGTTCGGCTCCTTCGACTTCCGCACCGTGTTCGCGGCGTCGCCGGGAGCGAGCGAAGGCACACTCACCGCGATCGGACTGCTGCTGTTGCTGGCCGCGTGCGGTAAGTCCGCGCAGGTGCCGCTGCAGTCGTGGCTCGGGGACGCGATGGAAGGCCCCACCCCGGTCTCGGCACTCATCCACGCCGCGACCATGGTCACCGCCGGTGTGTACCTGATCGCGCGCTCCAACCCGATCTACGATCTGGCCCCGAACGCACGGACCGCGGTGCTCGCCGTCGGTGCGATAACGCTGCTGTTCGGCGCCATCATCGGGTGCGCCAAAGACGACATCAAGAAGGCCCTCGCCGCCTCGACGATGAGCCAGATCGGGTACATGATCCTGGCCGTGGGCCTGGGTCCGGCCGGGTACGCGTTCGCGATCATGCACCTGCTCACCCACGGCTTCTTCAAAGCGGGACTGTTCCTCGGTGCCGGTTCGGTGATGCACGCGATGAACGACGAAACCGACATGCGCAGCTACGGCGGTCTGCGCACGCTGATGCCGATCACGTTCGTCACCTTCGGCCTCGGCTATCTCGCCATCATCGGAGTGCCACCGTTTTCCGGGTTCTTCTCCAAGGACAAGATCATCGAGGCAGCCTTCGACCACGGCGGTTCCACCGGGATCCTGCTCGGTGTGGTCACCCTGCTCGGCGCCGCGCTCACCGCGTTCTACATGACCAGGGTCATGCTGATGACGTTCTTCGGCGAGCGCCGGTGGAAGCCCGACACCCATCCGCACGAGTCACCCGCGGTGATGACCGGGCCGATGATCCTGCTCGCCTTCGGATCGGTGTTCGCGGGCGGACTGTTCGTGTGGGGTTCGTCGCTGGTGCACTGGCTCGAACCGGTCGTCGGTTCCCATCACGGCGAACCCGTGATTCCCCCGGTGGTGGTCACGGGCCTGGCGTTGACGGCGGTCGCGATCGGTGTGGCCATCGCCTACCGCAAGTACGCCGAGAACCCGGTCCCCGAGGTCGCGCCGGAGTCGGTCAGCGTGCTGACCGGGGCCGCACGGGCGGACCTCTACGGCGACAAGATCAACGAAGCCGTGTTCGAGCGCCCCGGCCGACACGTCACGAGGGCCCTGGTGTTCCTCGACGCGAAGGGTGTCGACGGGATCGTCAACGGGACGGCCGCCTCCATCGGCGGGCTCTCGGCGCGAATCCGCAAGGTGCAGACCGGTTTCGTGCGCTCCTACGCCCTGTCCATGTTCACCGGCGCGGCCCTGGTGGCCGCTGCCCTGCTGGCGGTGAGGTTCTGGTGAACTCGTTTCCCTGGCTGACGACACTGTGGCTCGCCCCCGCGATCGGGGCGGGCGTGGTGCTCGTCGTGCCCGCCGCGCGCCGCACTGTGGCGCGTGGTGTGGCGTTCGCGGTATCGCTGGGTGTGTTCGCGCTGGCCGTTGTGTTGGCGGTGCGTTTCCAGCCCGGCGGTGCGCAGTACCAGTTCGTCGAATCCCAGGAATGGATCCCGGCATTCGGTGTCGGTTACACCCTTGGCCTCGACGGCATCGCCACCGCGCTCGTGCTGCTGACAGCGGTGCTGGTGCCGCTGCTGATTTTGGCGGGCTGGAACGACGACACCGGCACCGGCGACGGCCGCAAGACCACCCATATCTATATGGCGTTGATGCTGTTGGTCGAGGCGATGGTGCTGATCTCCTTCCTCTCCCTCGACATCCTGCTGTTCTACGTGTTCTTCGAAGCGATGCTGATCCCGATGTACTTCCTCATCGGCGGTTTCGGCACCCGTACCACCGACGCCGCGATCCGCGCCCAACGTTCACGCGCGGCGGTGAAGTTCCTGCTCTACAACCTGTTCGGCGGACTGGTCATGCTCGCCGCGGTGATCGGGCTGTACGTGCTCACCGCCGAAGCGGGCCTGGGCGAGGGCTCCGCGGGCACCTTCGATCTGCGCGTCGTGGTCGCCGCGGCGAACAACGGTGAACTCGGGGGCAGCACCGCGGTTCTCAACGCCCTCTTCCTGGGCTTCATGTTCGCCTTCGCCGTGAAAGCACCACTGTGGCCGCTGCATACGTGGCTACCCGACGCGGCGGTCTCGGCCACCCCGTCCAGCGCGGTGCTCATGATGGCCGTGGTCGACAAGGTCGGCACCTTCGGTATGCTGCGCTACTGCCTGCTGCTGTTCCCGTTGGCCTCGGACACCTTCGCGCCGTTGGTCATCACCCTGGCCGTGATCGGTGTCCTCTACGGTGCGCTGCTCGCGATCGGCCAGACCGACATCATGCGACTGATCGCCTACACCTCGATCTCGCACTTCGGGTTCATCATCCTCGGCATCTTCGCCATGACCAGCCAGGCCCAATCCGGGGCGACCCTGTACATGGTCAACCACGGGCTGTCCACGGCCGCACTGTTTCTCATCGCCGGGTTCCTCGTCTCCCGGCGCGGGACCAGGTTGATCGCCGAATACGGCGGCGTGCAGAAGGTCGCGCCGGTGCTGGCGGGCACGTTCTTCATCGCCGGCCTGGCCACCCTGTCACTGCCCGGCCTGGCGCCTTTCATCAGCGAATTCCTGGTCCTGGTCGGCACCTTCCCGAAGTATCAGGTAGCGGCGGTGGTCGCGACCGGTGCGCTGGTGCTGGCCGCGCTCTACGTGCTGTGGCTGTATCAGCGGTTGATGACCGGCCCGCTGAAGAAAGGCAACGAACACCTGCGTGATCTGGTGCCGCGCGAGCTCGCTGTGGTGGTGCCGCTGCTGGTCGCGTTGCTGGTGCTCGGGTTCTATCCGAAACCGATCCTGGATCTGGTGGATCCCGCGGTGGGGCACACCCTGTCGACGATCGGTAAGCACGACCCCGCTCCGACGGTCCCCGCTCCCGAAGCAGGTGCGGCCACCCCGCCCGCAGGCGGCCACAAATGAGGACGGACTCCGTGACCATCACCGAGCTCGCGGCCATCGCGCCCGCACCGAGCATCGAATACCACCTGCTCGCCCCGATGCTGATCGTCTTCGGGGTCGGTGTGGTGGGTGTGCTCGTCGAAGCGTTCGTGCCACGGCCCTACCGATATCTGACGCAGTTGGTACTCGGGGTCGCCGGCGTGATCGGCGCCTTGGTTGCGGTGGTGCTGCTCGCCGGGTCCGAGGGCACCGCGGTGGTGGGCGCGGTGGCCGTCGACGGGGTGACGCTGTTCCTCCAGGGCACGATCCTGTTGGTGGCGCTGCTCGGATTGCTGCTGATCGCCGAGCGTGGCGCCGTGCCCAGGGCGCGCAGCGGGCCGGGGACATGGAGCCGAGCCGCGGCCGCGCTGGATCGCGGGGTCGACGCGTTCACCCCACAGGCATCCGCGGTGCCGGGTAGCGCGCACGAGCTCGCGGCGGTGCGCTCCGGCGTCGCGACCACCGAGGTGTTCCCGCTGACGATGATCGCGGTCGGCGGCCTGCTGCTGTTCCCGGCGTCGAACGACCTGCTCACGATGTTCGTCGCGCTCGAAGTGCTGTCGCTGCCGCTGTATCTGCTCTGCGGGCTTGCCCGGCGCAGACGGTTGCTCTCGCAAGAGGCGGCGATGAAGTACTTCCTGCTCGGCGCGTTCTCCTCGGCGTTCTTCCTCTACGGTGTCGCCCTGTTGTACGGGCAGACCGGCACCGTGTCGTTGCCGGGAATCGGTGCGGCGCTGGACAAGCAACCAGAGAACGCGACTCTGGCGCTGCTCGGTATCGCCATGCTCGCCGTGGGCCTGCTGTTCAAGATCGGTGCCGTGCCGTTCCAAGCCTGGGTGCCCGACGTGTACCAGGGCGCCCCGACGCCGATCACCGCCTTCATGGCCGCCGCTACCAAGATCGCCGCCGTCGGTGCCACCATGCGCGTGCTGATGGTGGGAGTGAACGCGCTGAGCGCGGATTGGCGACCGGTCATCGCCGCGGTCGCGGTGGCGACGATGGTCGTGGGCGCGATCATGGCGATCACCCAGACCGATGTGAAGCGGATGCTCGCCTACTCTTCGATCGCCCACGCGGGTTTCCTGCTGGTCGGCATGGTCGCCGCCGACACCGCCGGGGTCGCGGCCGTGCTGTTCTACCTGCTGGCCTACGGGCTCGGTACCGTCGGCGCGTTCGCGGTGGTCAGTCTGGTCCGCGACTCCTCCGGCGACGAAGCGACCTCCCTGTCCCAATGGGCGGGGCTGGGCCGTCGATCCCCGTGGCTTGCTTCAGCGTTCGCCCTGTTGCTGCTGTCGTTCGCCGGTTTGCCACTCACCAGCGGGTTCGTCAGCAAGTTCGCCGTCTTCGCGGCCGCCTCCGGGTCGGGCTACGCCGCGTTGGTCATCATCGGTGTCCTCTGCAGCGCCATCGCCGCCTTCTTCTACGTGCGTGTCATCGTCCTGATGTTCTTCACCGACCCGCCGTCCGACGCTCCCACCGTGACCGCCCCCTTCGCGACCACCCTGGTCGTGGCCTTCAGCGCGGGCGCGACCATCCTGCTCGGCCTCTTTCCCCAACCGATCCTCGACCTCGCCGACCGCTGCGCGGTATTCACCCGCTGATGCCGCCGACTCCCCAGCCCGACTCACGCCCACCGACGAGCCACGAACGCCGAGCCGGCCGACCGTGGAACGCGTCCTACCTCGACGGCCCCGCGCCCTGGGACATCGGTGCCCCGCAGCCTGCCGTCGTGCGGCTGGCCGAAGCAGGGGGGTTCTGCGGACCGGTACTCGACGTCGGTTGCGGCACCGGCGACAACGCGCTGTTCATCGCCGCCCGCGGATTACCGGTGCTGGGCGTCGACGTGGCCGAAACAGCCTTGGCCACAGCCCGGCAGTCAGCCGACGACCGTGGAATCGACGTCGGCTTCGCGATGGCCGACGCGCTGCACCTGCAGCGCCTGTACCGCTGCTTCGAAACCGTCCTGGACTGCGGCTTGTTCCACACCTTCGACGAGGCCGAACGTATCGAGTACGTGGCAAGCCTGGCCTCGGTCACCGACTCCGGTGGCACATTGCACGTGCTGTGCTTCAGCGACTCCGGACCGCACCCGGTCACCGAGCAAGCCCTCACCGCACCTTTCGCCGACCACCCCGCCTGGCACCTCCGCGCCATCACCCCCGAGCTCCTTCGCACGCGATTCGCCGACACGACCCCCGCCTGGCTCGCCACGATCGAACGCCGCTAGGTGACAACGCCCGCCGCGGCCGTGTCGAAGTCCGACCACGACAGCGCTGATCGGTACCGTTGCCCCTGTGGCTGAAGCGCTTCCACCTCCGCACCTTCTACTGGACGACCTGATCATGGTCGAATCCGGGCGCTGGCACGACGGCCGACTGTGGTTCGCCCACTGGGGCGGCGGCGATGTGGTCGCAGTCGACCTCGACGGACAGGCCGAGGTGGTAGCGCCCGGCCGCGCCACCATGGGGTGGTCGATCGACTGGCTGCCCGATGGTCGGCTGCTGGTTTCGGGGGAGGTACTGACCCGAGTGGAACCGGACGGGTCGACCGTGCGGCACAGCGCTCAGGGCGGCAACGAGCTCGTCGTCGATCGGGCCGGTCATGTCTATGTCAACGGTGCCGACTTCGATTTCCTGGGCGGTGGCGCACCCGAACCTGGCTGGATCCGGCTGGTTCACCCCGACGGATCCACCCGCGACGTCGCTGGGGACATCGATTTCCCCAACGGAATGGTGATCACCCCCGACGGCTCGACGCTGGTGATCGCGGAATCCTTCGCCGGTCGGCTCTCCGCGTTCGATATCGGAGACGACGGCTCGTTGTCGCGCCGACGCACTTGGGCCGAAGGTCTGGGGCCGGACGGAATCTGTATCGATGCCGACGGAGGGATCTGGTGTCAGACCGCCGATGTATCCGATCCCCACGATGAGAGCGCACCTACGGGGGCAGTGGTTCGGGTACTCGAGGGTGGCGAGATCACCCACCGCGTCGAAACCGACCTCCCGTGTTTCTCCTGCGCGCTCGGCGGGCCGCAGGGTCGACACCTGTTCCTCTTGTGCAACGAGTTCGAGGGGATCGACCAGCTCGAAGCTGTGATGTCTCGTCGCAGCGCGCGGATCTACGTGACCGAGGTGCCCAGCCGGCACTGACCCAGCGTCGCTTCCGTCCGACACGATGCCGTCGAGCTCACCTCCCCCGAGCCTTGACCTCGAGAGCGGTTGAGCTCCTGATGTCCGTTCGAGCAGTAGGCGATTAGTGACCGGCACAACCGCAGAAGACCCCCACCGCCACCACCAGACCGAGTCCAGCGATGAGCCTTGTCTGCCTATACATTTGACGAAACCTAGCAGTCCCCCCTTGTTCGAGCCGATCGCGAAGTCCGCTCGCCCTGATGGTCGCCGGCCGCATCAGCGCCACGTCGTCGGCGCGTCGAAAGTCTGGTCAGTGCCGCTTTCCCGCGCCGATGCTGCCGACGATCAGGTCGGTCAGCGCCGAGATCGCGTTCTCGGCGGAGGTGGCGCCCAGATTCAGTTCCGCGGCCAGCGTTTCGGCCGCGCCCAGCACGCCGACACAGCGCAGCCGAAGCGCCGCGGCCGTGAGTGACGAGAACGGCAGCAGGGTCGTCGCCATCCAGTCTCGGTAGCTGTCGAGCATGTCGTGCTGGATCGCCTGGACCTCCGGATTCCCTTTCAGTGCGGCGGAAATCGCGTCGAACTCGGGCATTGCGGTGGCGCACGCGAAGTAGGCGGAGCTCATGACGCGGGCAATTTCGTCAACGGTGGGGGTGGCGTCGCGTACTGCCTGCTCCGAGGCGAGGCGATGGCGTTCGTCGAGTTGTCGGTACAGCGCCAGCAACAGTTCGGGGCGGGTGCCGAAATGGTTGTACACGATCGGCCGGCTCACCCCTGCGGCCTCGGCGAGGGTGGCCAGCGTCAGACCGTCGGTGCCGTGCTCGCGCACCACCGTCAAGGCGGTGTCGAGCAACTGCTCGCGCCTGGCCGGCTTGGCCAGCCTGCCCGATCGTGTGGTCGTTCGCTCTTGCGCCATGCCCACAGTTTAGCTACAAAGAGTAAGTTACAAACTGTAGTTTGATTGGGAACGGAGTTCACCATGGAGCGATCGGTATTGATCCTGGGCGGGTCGGGGCAGGCGGGGTCGGACACCGCCGCCCTGCTGCGCCGCTGGTACCCGACCTTGCCGTTGACCATCGCGGGCCGCGACCTCGACCGTGCGCAGCGGGTCGCCGGCGATCTCGGCACCGCCACCGCGGTGACGATCGACCTGTCTCGTCGCGATCTCGGCCTCACCGAGACCGCCCACGCCGCGGTGATCGCGACGCTGTGGGACAACCGGCTCAACGGCCTGCACTACGCACAGGATCGCGGGCTGCCCTACCTCAGCATCTCCAGCGGGCTGCTCGACATCGGCCCGGAAATCGTCGCCGGCGCGCACAAGGCGAGCGCGGCTCCGGTCCTGGTCGCCAGCCACCTGATGGCGGGTACCGTCGTTCTCGCCACGCTGGCTCTCGCGCGCGAGTTCGCGAGCCTCGACACAGTGCGGGTCGGCGTCGCACTCGATGACACAGACATCGGCGGACCGGCGGGGATCGCCGATCTGCAGCGGTGGCTTTCCGTCACGTCGGCCGGCCTGGTGCGTCGCGACGGCATCTTCACCTGGCTTGCCGAGGCCGACGCCCAAGCCTCCGTGCACACTGCCGACGGGACCGCGCTACCCGGTCAGAGCATTCCCGTTCTCGATGTGCCGAGCCTGGCCCTTGCGACCGGAGCACCGAATGTCCGCGTGGACTTCGCCGTCGGTGCAACCCCGAGCCGACCCGACGGCGAGCCCGCCTCGGTCGACATCCGCATCGAACTCGACGGTGTCGACGAGGCAGGTGACCCACTCCATCGAACACACCACCTCACCCATCCCTCCGGGCAACGACCACTCACCGCCCTCGGCATCGCCCTCGGCGCGGAACGCCTCCTCGGCCTCAACGGCACCCGCCCGACGCCTGGGATCCACACCCCGGAGTCACTGATCGACCCGGCCTACGCGATGGAGCGGATGCGTGAAGGGGGCGCGAAGCTCGGCTGGTGGACCACCACCTAACGGAGGTCCTCGGGATGGGAACCGGTCGCGAACGGGTTCGGTTCACCGTCGGCGAGCACCCCGACGAAGGGATCGCCCTCCCCCGCGAATACATAGGCGCCGCTTTCGATCCGCGCGATCAGGTTGTGGGTCCAGTCCGCCTCGCTGTCGGCCGAGTGCAGCCACATGTTCATGATCTCGCCGATGTGGCCGAGCTGTTCCGGGCCGTCCTGCGGGGTGTAGTACTCGGTGACCGAGCCTCGCCACTGCTCCAGGCGGGTGATCCGCTCGCGGAGCAGCGCGACGGCTTCGTCGCGGGGCAGATCGACCATGAATCCGAGAGCGGCCGAGAGCATGTCCATCTTCTGGTCGTAGGAGGTCAGGGCCTGGCGCAGCAGCGTGAGGTATTCCTCGGTGCCCCGGTCGGTGATCTCGTATTCGACCCGGGGCGGACCGCCGACCGTGCTCGGCGCGACCTCGTGGGCGAGGAGGAGGTCTTGCTTCGCCAGCTGCTTGAGCGCGTGGTAGATCGACCCGGGCTTGGCGTTGGACCACTCGTGGGCGCCCCAGAACTCCAGGTCGTTGCGCACCTGGTAACCGTGCGCTCGGCCGTGTTGGCGGACCGCGCCCAGAACCAGCAGTCGGATGGCCGACATGTACGCCTCCTTCTAGGCAACCTTGACTAGAGCATGTCGAAGCCAGCTTAGCCAGGTGCCCGAGCATCGGACATCTCGCAAGTAATCAAGTTTGACTAAACGACAAAATGTTCGTACCTTGGTCCACCTAGTCAAGTTTGATTACTGACTGAAGGAGAGTGTAGTGACTGACCACGATCGGGCGATCGTCGTCGAAGGCCTGCGGAAGCGGTACGGGGACAAACATGCTCTCGACGGCCTCGATCTCACGGTCCGAGCCGGAACCGTGCAGGGAATCCTCGGCCCGAACGGCGCAGGCAAGACCACAGCCGTCAGGATCATGTCCACGCTGCTGCGCCCCGATGCGGGCCGAGTCGAGGTCGCGGGCATCGACGCGACAACCAGGGCCGATGAGGTGCGCTCACGCATCGGGTTGCTCGGCCAGCACGCCGCAGTCGACGAAAAGCTCAGCGGCCGCCAGAACCTCGAGATGTTCGGGCGGCTCTACCATCTCGGCGCGCGCCGGGCGGGCGTCAGAGCCGATGAGCTCCTGCACCGATTCGGCCTCGCGGACACCGGCAACAAAGCGGTCGAACAGTACAGCGGCGGTATGCGCCGGCGCCTCGACCTCGCGGCCTCGCTCATCTCCCAGCCGCAGGTGCTCTTCCTGGACGAGCCGACGACCGGGCTCGACCCCCGCGGTCGCACGGAGGTGTGGAACGCGGTGCGTTCGCTGGTCGACGGCGGTACCACCGTACTGCTGACGACCCAGTATCTGGAGGAGGCCGACCAGTTGGCCGACCAGATCGCGGTGATCGACCACGGAAAGGTCATCGCCGAGGGCACCGCCGACCAGCTGAAGTCCAAAACCGGTGGCGACCGCATCGACGTTGTCCTGCACGACACCACGCAACTCGCCCTCGCGGCCGCGTTGATTCCCGGTGACGCAGTGGTGGACGAGGACCGGCGGATGGTGAGCGCCACCGTTGTCGACCGGATGGCCGCGCTCACCGAAACCGTGCGGGCCCTGGAAACGGCAGGCATCGACGCCGAGGACATCGCCTTGCGCAGGCCGACGCTCGACGAAGTCTTCCTGCATCTGACGAAGGAGACTGTGTGACTACGACATACGACACCGGTTCGACACTGAGCTGGGCGGTCGCCGATTCCTGGACGATGACCAGGCGCGAGCTGGCGCATTGGGTACGCCAGCCCGCGCAGGTGGTCGTCGGGTTGGTCTTTCCGGTGATGCTGCTGCTGATGTTCAGCTACCTGATCGGTGGTGGACGTGGCGTAGACGGGGACTTCACCGCATTTCTGGTCCCCGGCATGCTGACCATGACGATGGCTTTCGGTCTCGAGGCGACGATGCTGGCGGTCACCCAGGACCTCGGCAAGGGTGTCATCGACAGGTTCCGCTCGATGCCCATGAACTCCGGCGCCGTGCTGGTGGGCCGCAGCATCGCGGACATGGTGCAGTCGGTCGTCGGTCTGACAGTGATGATCGCGATGGGATTTGCGATGGGCTGGCGCTGGCACGGCGGGTTCGCCTCCTTCCTCGCTGCGGTGGGGCTGCTGTTGCTGCTCCGGTTCGCGATGCTGTGGATCGGCATCTACCTGGCGATGGTCGCGGGCAAACCGGAACTGGTGCAGGCGGTGCAGATCTTGATCTGGCCGATAGGCTTCCTGTCGACCGCCATCGCCTCGCCCGAGTCGATGCCGTCCTGGCTCGGAACGATCGTGGAATGGAACCCGATGTCGGCGACGGCCACCGCGGTGCGCGGGCTGTTCGGCAATCCGGGTGCCGACGGTGACTCCTGGGCCGCGGTCCACGCGGAGTTGCTGGCGGTGGCATCGCCACTGGCGCTGATCGCGGTGTTCTTCCCGTTGGCGGTGAGGCGTTTTCGGGACCTGAGCCGCTGATGGTGCCAGGGTGCCCGCGGCCGCGGGCACTCTGGCCTACCTCACCGAACGGAAGAACGCACGCACATCCTCGATCAGCAGGTCGGGGGTTTCCATTGCGGCGAAATGCCCGCCACGCTCGAATTCGGTCCAGCGGACGAGGTTGTTCTGTTTCTCGGCGATACCGCGAATCGTGGTGTCGCCGGGGAAGACCGCGACGGCGGTCGGGACCCCGGAGCTGGGAAGATCGGCGCCCCACTGCTGGGATTCCTTGTACAGGCGCATCGAGGAGCCCGCGGTGCCGGTGAACCAGAGGATCGCCGTTTCGGCGAGCATGGCATCGCGGTCGAGGGAGTCCTCGGGCAGCGCGGCGGCGGGATCCTTGTAGGTGTTGACCACGTCGACTATCCAGGCGAGCAGACCCACCGGCGAGTCGGTGAGCGCGTGGGCCAGGGTGTGGGGGCGCGTGCTGTGCACGCCCGCGTAGGCGGACGTTTCGTTGCTGCTCCAATCCTGCAGTGCAGCAAGCTTTTCCTGGTCCTGCTCGGCGTAGCCGGCCCCGTCGTCGTCCCAGGCGGGGATGGTGATCGCGGCGTTGAGGTGCACGCCCGCGACTCGCTCGGTGTCGACGCGGCCCACGTGGGGAGCGATGAACGAGCCCGCGTCGCTGCCCTGCATGCCGTAGCGCTCGTAGCCGAGTTCGCTCATCAGCCGGGCGATCAGCTCGGCGGATCGCTCGGTCGCGGCCTGGCCGGGCTGGTGTGTGGGGCCGGAGAAGCCGAAACCGGGCAGGGTCGGGATGATGAGGTCGAAGGCGTCACGCGGGTCGCCGTCGTGCGCGCGCGGGTCGGTGAGCGGTCCGATCGTCGCACCGAAGTCGGTGAACGGCCAGCCGTGCACGAGGACCAGCGGCAGGGCATCGGATTCGGGTGAGCGGACATGGGTGAAGTGCAGGCGCTGTCCGTCGATCTCGGTGACGAACTGCGGGTGGGTGTTGCGTGCGGCTTCGGCGGCACGCCAGTCGAACCCGGTCCGCCAGTAGTCGGCGAGATCGCGCAGGTAAGCGGTGGGCAGGCCGTAGGTCCAGCCGGTATCGGTCAGGTCGTCGGCCCAGCGGGTGCGGGCGATCCGCTCGTGCAGGTCGTCGAGGTCGGACTGCGGAATGTCGATCCGGAAGGTGTCGATGTCGCTCATGTCCATAACGCTAGGGACCGCTTAGGTCGGAATCGTTCCTAAGTGCGCGGCATGATGAACAGATGTCCGAAACATCTACCCGGCTGTTGCGACTGCTGTCGCTGTTGCAGACGCACCGTGCGTGGTCGGGTGCCGAACTCGCGACCGAACTCGACGTCACCGCGCGGACTGTGCGACGCGATGTGGAACGGCTGCGCGGACTGGGCTATCCGGTGCAGGCGTTGCAGGGCACCGCGGGGTATCGGTTGGGGGCGGGTGCGGCGATGCCGCCGCTGCTGCTCGACGACGAGGAGGCCGTGGCCGTCGCGGTCGGCCTGCGCACCACGTCGGGCGGCACCGTCACCGGCATCGAAGGCGCGTCGTTGCGCGCCCTCGCCAAGCTCGAGCAGGTGCTGCCGTCTCGGCTGCGGCATCGGCTGACGACACTGCAGCAGTCGATGGTGCGGGTCTCCGCCGAAGCACCGAGGGTGGCGCCGGAGGTTCTGCTGACGATCGCGCACGCGTGCCGACGCCGCGAGCGCCTGCGGTTCGACTACACCGATCACGCCGGGCACACCTCGCGCCGCGATGTGGAACCCGATTCGCTGGTCAATGTGAGCAGGCACTGGTATTTGGTCGGCTGGGATGTCGACCGGGCCGATTGGCGGTCTTTCCGCATCGACCGACTGCATCCGCGGGTCCCGACGGGCCCACGTTTCACCCCGCGCGCCCTGCCCGACGGCGACGCGGCGACCTATCTGTCACGCAGGCTGTCGGTCGCGTCGTGGCCGTGGCGCACTGTCGTCACCCTGCACGGATCGGCCGCCGATCTGGCCGACCGGGTCTGGCCGGGAATGGGTGTGCTCGAAGCGGTCGACGACACCCGCTGCCTGCTGCACCTCGGCGCCGACTCCCCCGCCTCGCTGGCCTGGATGATCACCGCCCTCGACGTCGATTTCACCGTCACGGGTCCACCGGAACTCCTCACGGCGCTGCGGACAGTGAGCGAACGCTGCCGCGCCGCGTACGAGAATGCACCCGATGCACATATGCATCAGGTGCCACCAACTTGCTGATGTATCGGTGTTCCAGTGCGTCGACGGTTCCGGCTGATCAGTCGCACAGCGCGTGGGTGAGCATCGCGCCGAGCTCGACAGAGGTCGATTCGCCGGTGTAGACGATGGTGACCGCGAGGCCGGTTCGGGTGGCGCCCGCGACGGTGGAGAATCCGGTGACGCCACCGAGGTGGCCGACATAGTGGGCACCGCACGGCAGTGACGTATAGCCGATGCCGAGTCCGTAGGACATGCCGTCACCGTTGCCCATATCGACACCGTCGAGCATCTGCCCGAGCAGGGGCTCGGGCACGACCCGACCGGCCAGCAGCGCGAGGAAGAACCGGTTCACATCGGCACCGGTGCTGACCAGGGCCCCGGATGTCCACGGCACCGACGGCTCCATCTGTGTCGTGTCGGCCACGGTCCCGTCGAGCACGGCATAGCCGCTCGGATGTGGGCTGCGCAGACCGGTTTCGCCGGTAGCGGGCAGATAGGTGTTCGACAGGCCCAGCGGAGTCAGGATCCGGTCGCGCAGTTCGTCGGAGTAGCGATGTCCGGTCACCGCTTCGATCAGCATGCCGGCGACGATGTAGTTGATGTTGGTGTATTCGAATCGAGCGCCGGGCGCGAACTTCGCGGGGTGCGCCAAGGCCAGTGCGATCTCCTGGTCCGGCGTGAAGGTTCGGCCGTTCCTCGCCGCTCGGTGTTCGTCGAGCTCCGGGGACGGGCTCGGCTCGGGCAGGCCACTGCGGTGACCCAGGATCTGACGCACGGTGATCGCGCGACCGTCCACACCGTCACCGGTCAGCAGGCCGGGGAGATAGGTATCGATGGACCGATCGAGCTCGATTCGGTGTTCGGCCACCAGCTGCAGCACGATCGCGGCGGTGAAGGACTTGGTGACGCTACCGATGCGAACATGCTGGGGCACATCGGTACCGATCGGGGTCGCCGCGGCCGTATTCGCCAGACCGGAGCTGACGACGGTGTGCGTGCCGCGCTCGGTGAGCGTGGCAACGGCCCCGACAGCGCCCGTGCCGACCAACGCGTCGAGGTCGTCACGCACAACGTCCGCGCGGGAGGGCGCGACAGGCTCGGCGGTGCTCGTCGTGCAGGCAGACAGGATCAGTGCGGCCGTCACGATCGGCACGGTCAACGTTCGAATTCGCATGATCGAACGGTAGGAAGCCAAGGCCGACACCCACATTGGACTGCGGTACTACCACCACATCGGTCTGCGGTAGGACCGGTCGCGAGCAACCACGCTCACGGCTCGTCGAGTACTTCTCGCAGGCGGGCGGTGAAGCCGACGGGGTCGTGGACGAATCCGGTGTGGTCGCCGGGGAACAGGACCGGGTCGACGCCGAGCGCCGAGGCCAGTTCTCGTGCGGTGTGATCACAGAACTGGCCGGCGGACTCGGCGCCGATCCCGACGATCACGCGGGTGGGGACCGAGCGAAGCAACGGCGGGTCCGGTACCCAGGAGGTGGTCGCGCGCAGTTCGTGGGCGAACCAGTAGCGTTCGCTGGCGACCTGCTGGGGGTCGCGGTCTCCGCCGAAGATCTGGTCGAGCATCGGATCCGGCAGCGAGATCCGGGCTTGGGCGAAGAACTTTCGCCAGGCGCCGATCACATCTGCGGCCGCGTAGGTGGCGATGATGTCCTCGGTGAGTGCGCGCTGGGCGTCGGCGTCGGGGAGCAGTTCGCGCAGGGGCGGTTCGTGGGCGACGGCGGTGGTGACCAGGTCGGGGTTGGTCTGGGCCAGGGCCAGCGCGGTGACGGCGCCGCCGCTGGAGCCGAAGACCACCGCCGGGCCCGCGTCGAGGTGGGTGATGAGCTGAGCGAGGTCGTCGGCGCGGGCGAGCGCCGTCGAATCCTGGTCCGGGTTGTTCAGGGGGCTGGCGAAATGGCCGCGCGGATCGGTGGTGAGGACGGTGTTGGTGGTGGCGAGTTGTTCGGCGGCCCCGGCGAACGCGGCGGCGTTCATCGGAGCGCCGACGAGCACCAGCAGCGGTCCCGCCCCGCGGACCTCGTAATACAGGCGGGCGTCCGGCACCACGAGGATGCCGGTGGTGACGGCGGAACTGGCGGTCATGAGGCTCTCCCGGATCTCGGCTACAGGTAGCACTCATACAGACGGTGCGGCCCGAAAGAACTCATCGTTGCGCAGATCAGAATCTTTCCACGGTGAGAGCCCGCAAACCGACGACAACCACGCGAGCTCGACGACGGCCGGCGGCCGGTCAGCGCCGGCGGCGGAGTTCGTCGGCGCGAGCGCGCAGTGTTCCGGCGACCAGTTCGCGACCTTCGTGCGCCAGATCGACCAGCTCACGGGCACTCTCGCGTCCCGCGTCGCTGACGATGGCGGCGATCGCGGTCCCTGCTCGGCGGGCAGCGATGGACAGTTCGTTGATCAGTTCTCGACCGGGATCGAATTTGTCCATCTCCGTGAGACTCCATTCGCAGTGCGGGCCAGCTCGGATATCCGACTAGGCTCAGTGTACAGTCGTGCACTGAATCTGTGTCAAGTCCCGGCGGCTCGCGACGAAACCCAGCATGCCAGAACGGTCGGCACGCGTACAGGTTCGCTCACGCCCGCCGCCGATGTGCGACGGGTTCAGTTGTAGGAGTTGGCCACCCCGTCGAGCAGGCGCTCGAGCGTCTCATAGGCGGGTACGTCGACCACATCGATCAGGTCCGCGGTCACCGGCACCGACCGTTCGGCGGCGACCGAGGTGAACTGGGCGGTGTCGCCGGTGCGGAAACCGTGTTCGGCGGCCAGACGGCGCAGCTCGGGGTGGTCGGTGAGCAGCGCGCCGATCTTGTCGCCGGTGGCGGTCAACGGGACGAGAGTGTGGCTCGACAGGACCGTCGGGGTCGGATAGGTCAGCACCATGTCCGGTTCGATCCGGCCCTCGCCCGCGGCTTCGACGAACTGCGCCTCGTAGATGCAGACCAGCGGGGTCTGGCCCATTCCGTTGGTGAGGTACTGGTTGAACGGCCCTTCGCTGCTGTTGTCGGTATAGCCCTGGGCGAGGAACAGTTTCGAAAGGACGGGCAGCACATGCTGTTCGGCGGTGGCCCCGCGCACGATGGTGTGGTCGTTGGCGACGTAGCTGGCGATCGACAGGTACATGGCCGCGGAGTTGGAACTACGCGGATCGGTGGTAGAGACCAGGATGTTCTTGGCGACCGGGTAGGTGGTGTTGTCGGGCAGGTCGTCCCACTGCACACCGGTTGCGGCCAACTCCAGGTACCTGTTCATGTCGAACGTCGCCACCGGACCGGGTTCGATCACCCCGGCCGCCGTCAGCAGGTCCGCGATCGGCCGGTAGGTGGCGATGGCGATCGGTGACGAGAACGGCGTGTACTTGGTGGTGATATTGCGCTGACGCTGGATTCGTTGCGCCGCCGGAATGCTCGACGGGAACGCGAAATCGACGCCGCCGAGGTCCACGGTGGTCGCGATCTGCCGTGACCCCGCCGGTTCGACCTGAACGCGGAGACCGTTGTCGGCGAGCACCTTCACCACACGCTCGTCGGCGAAGTACGACATCTTCTCCGACCCGACGACACCGCGCACCACGGTCGGCCCGGCGACAGGGGCGGCGGCCGGGGCATCGGCGCCACCGGGCAACAGCACCACGGCGGCAACGACGGCGGCGACCAGCACGGCCGCGCCGATCGACAGCGGCGCCACCGCACGCCCGCGCACCGACCGCTTCCCCGGCTCCCCGGTGGTGTTCGACTCGCGCGCGATCAGTTCGGCGGCCCGCGCGGCGGTGGGGGCCGGGACCCGCACCGTGGGATCGGGATCGGCGAGTTCGCGCCGGACGATCCGCTCGACCAGGATCGGTACGAACTCCCGGATCGGTTTACCGGTGAAACGATGATGCGCGGCGCCGACCGCCGACGTCACCTGGTCGACGGGGACGTTCTCGGACAGGTCCTCGACCAGGCTCTCGGTCATGCGCCGCATGGCCTGCCTTTCACGCTGGACCGCATCGGCGGCTACGCCGGAAACTACGCGCGACACACTTTTCTCCTGGGCTCACGATCGGGCTGCGGGCGGCGGCGCGCCGAACAAAAGGCCCTCCCGTGCGCACGCCGCGGGCCACGCTACCGGCGTGCTGCACAGATACCCCAGCGGTGAGCGAGGGTGCACGCAGAGTTCAGCACTCGCTCGACTACCCGCAATGTCACGTTGTCCCCGAGTTCGCGCGAACTACCAATTGCCCACTCGCAGTGTGTGATTGGCGACTACCGCTCGGTGGCAGCCCGAATCGGCGACCCCGGATCCTCGACCGCGGACCCGTTCGCCGCGCGCAGAGCCGCCCGCCCGAGCCCCCCGGCGCACAACTCCATGACACCGATCACGACCAGCCCACCGCCTGCCATGGTGGCCAATCCGGTGACCGTCTGGAAGGTGATCGCGATGACGACGACGCCGATCGCGGTAGTGGCGAGCCCGCACACTTCGTGCATCCAGCCGTCGACGACGCTGTCGTCCCACGCCGCGACCAGCGCCTGCACGATGCCGCGCACCGACCACCCGATCCCGATCCAGAGTGCGAGCAGTTCGATGTTGCCACCGTAAAAAGCCAGAGTGGCCAAAATGCCCGTGAGACCGGCACTGACCAGCACCAACACGCGCAGCAGCAACGCGATCCGCGCCGTCACCGCCAGATACGCCTGCACCAGGGAGCTCAGGACCAGCGAGATCCCGAACAGCATCGCCAGGGTGGATTCGTCGCGTCCCGGCCACAGCAGCAGCGCCACACCGAGCGCGAACGAGCACCCGCCCGCGACCAGCATCGCATTCCGGGTCCGATCAACGTCGTGGGTCATCTCGATCGCTCCAGCAAGTAGGGCGAAGTCCGGCTCACCGGATTGTCCGCCACCTGTCGCGGTGTCCCCTGCGCCACGATCTGGCCTCCCTGCCCACCGCCCCCCGGTCCCATGTCGATCACGTGGTCGGCTCCGGCGACCACGGCCATGTCGTGTTCGACCACGACCACGCAGGCGCCGCCGTCGACAAGCGAATTCAGTTGTGTCATCAGGATATCGGTGTCGGCCGGATGAAGGCCGGTAGTTGGCTCGTCGAGCAGGTACACGGTGCCGACGCGTCGAGCTCGCTGCAACTCGGTGGCCAGCTTCACCCGCTGCGCCTCACCGCCGGACAGTTCGGTGGCCGGTTGCCCGAGCCGCAGATAGCCCAGGCCGACGTCGCGGAGCGTACGCAGCGCCCGCGCGACGACGGGCACATCGGCGAGGAAGCCGGCCGCCTGGTCGACGGTCATGTCGAGCACCTCGGCGATGGTGGTGTCGCGGTAGGTGATGTCGAGGGTTTCGGGGTTGTAGCGGGCACCGTGACAGGTCGGGCACGGACTGTAGGTGCTGGGCAGGAACAGCAACTCCACGGTGATGTAACCCTCGCCCTGACAGGTCGGACAGCGCCCTTCGGCGACATTGAACGAGAACCGGCCCACGCCGTACCCGCGGGCGCGAGCGGCGTCGGTCGCGGCGAACAGTGTGCGCACCGTGTCGAACAGGCCGGTGTAGGTGGCCAGGTTCGACCGTGGGGTCCGCCCGATCGGCGCCTGATCGACCTCGACGACGCGCACGATGCCGGGATCCGCGTGTGCGGTGACCGACACGGCGTGCAGCAGAGTCGACTTGCCCGATCCGGAGACACCGGTGATCGCGGTGAGCACACCGAGGGGGATGTCGACGTCGAGATCGTGCAGGTTGTGGCTGGTGATCGCGCGCAATCGCAGCTCGCCGGTGGGGATTCGGGTCGCGCGCGGGGGCCGGGTGATTTCGTCGAACAGGTAGGGCCTGGTGATCGAATCAGCGACCTCGCGCAAGCCGTCGACTTCCCCGGCGTAGAGCACCGTGCCCCCGTGCACGCCCGCGCCGGGGCCGATGTCGATGAGCCAGTCGGCGTGCCGGACGACGTCGAGGTCGTGTTCGACCAGGAATACGCTGTTGCCCGAATTCTTGAGGCGGTTCAGGACTTTCGTCAGTGCGGCGGTGTCGGCGGGGTGCAGTCCCGCCGATGGCTCGTCGAGAATGTAGACGACTCCGAACAGTCCCGACCGCAATTGACCGGCCAGCCGCAACCGTTGTAGCTCGCCGCCGGACAGTGTCGGGCTTTCCCGGTCGACGCTCAGATAGCCGAGCCCGAGTTCGATCAGCACGTCGATGCGCGAGGTGAGGTCCTGGGTGAGCACGGCCAGCGCTTCCGTGCCGGGGGTGTAGGGCCGCAAGATCTCGACGAGCTCGCTCAGTGGCAGCGCGGCCAGCTCGGTGATGTCGAACCCGGCGAAGGTCACCGCGAGCGCTTCGGGTTTGAGTCGCCGCCCCTCGCACACCGGGCAGACAGTGGTGTGCAGGTATTCGGCCGCGCGGGCCCTGGTGGCCTCACTCTTGGATTCGGCGTGCGAGCGCAGCAACAACTGTTGTGCGCCGGTGTAGGTGCCCTGGTAGGGGCGGTGGATGCGGTGTGGTTCGCGCACGGGTTCGACCGTGACCACCGGCTTCTCCTCGGTGAACAGGATCCATTCGCGGGCGGCGGGTGAGAGTTCACGCCACGGGCGGTCGATGTCGTAGCCGAGCGCGGCCAGCACATCGCGCAGATTCTTGCCCTGCCAGGCGCCGGGCCACGACGCGATCGCGCCCGCGCGAATGCTCAGCGACGGGTCGGGCACCATCGATGCCTCGGTGGCTTCGTGGACGACACCCTGTCCGTGACAACGCGGGCAGGCGCCTTCGACGGTGTTCGGGGAGAACGCGTCGGAATAGAGGCGGTTGGTGCCCTGCGGATAATGCCCTGGGCCGGTTCTCGCCGGGGCGTCGGGATAGTGACCTTCGCGGGACATGAGCATGCGCAACGTGTTCGAGATCGCGGTGACGGTGCCGACGGTCGATCGCGACGACGGCGCGGACCGACGCTGGGCCAGTGCCACCGTCGGCGGCAGACCGGTGACGGTGTCGACATCGGGGGCTTCGACCTGGTTCAGCAATCGCCGAGCATACGGTGCCATCGACTCCAGGTAGCGGCGCTGCGATTCCGCGTAGAGGGTGCCGAACGCCAACGAAGACTTGCCCGACCCCGAGACACCCGTGAACGCCACCAGGGCGTTTCGGGGCATGTCCACGTCGACATCACGCAGGTTGTGGACCCGGGCGCCACGCACCCGAACCGAAGAATCGACCTCGTGCGAATCCACAGCTACCTACCGTACTCCCGCGGCGGCGACCTGCGCGGTGAACGCGCCCGTTGTCGTAGGTCCTAGAAGAACCAGCCCAGTTGCGGCGCCCGGTCGGCAGCGAACGCTGCGTCGAACGCGCGCAGCACCTCCGGACCCTCGACCACGATGCGGTGCGCGGCGGCGAACGTGCTCGCGCGCTGCCCGCCGAAGTAGAGCGCACCGAGAATGTTGATGTCGACGCTCAGAGTCGCTGCCCGGGTGGTCGGCTCGCACTCGGCGATGCCGTCGCGGATGCGCAGGGCGAAATTCCCGCCGGCGCTGCGGAACGGGTCGTGCACCGCCAGTACGGTATCGAGGTCGGCGCGGTAGGTGCGCGCGGTCAAGGCCGCCGGCACGTCCATCACTCGCGCCCACAACGAATCGCCGCGGCGGGTCACCTTCACCGCGCGCGGGTCGGTGAGCATGTGGGCCAACGGGTCGTCGTCGGCGATCTCGGCTTCCACGGTGTCGACGAGGTCCATGCCGAGCAGGACCCGCCACAGCGCGGCGTGCGCATCGGGGGTCACGGCACGGAACTCCCACACCGAAGCGATGTCGCAGTTCTCGCGCCGGGAACGTCGATACAGGGCGTATCCGTCGGCGTGGAGCAGCACGAACAGGGTCGTCGCACCCTGCCGGTGACGTTCCACATCGGCGAAGAACAGGTCCCACTTGGCGTCCGGACGATCCTGCGCCCCCGACGTCACTTTCTGCCAGCGCTCGTAGATCTCGCGAATCCGCGCGGCGGCCTCGGTCAGCGTCTCGAGTGTGACACCTCCGGGATCCGGTGTGGTCGAGCGGAACTCGGCCCGCCGCGCGTCGATGGAGACCGCGGTGTCGAGAACGGCCACCTCGTACCCGAACCGCCCGTAGATCGTGGCCTCACTGGCGGTGAAGATCGTCAACGGCAACCCGTCGGCTTCGGTGCGAGCATGCTGGGCCCGGTAGAGCTCGCGCAAGATCCCCCGCCGCCGATGCGTCGGCGCCACCGCGACCCCCGACACCCCACACGCGCGCACCGTCCGCTCCCCCGGCACCGTGACCGTCATCGTCCGATCGACCGTGTGCCCCACGATCCGATCACCCTCCACCGCGACCAACGACCGCTCGACGGGAAAGATCTGCCCCCGGAACTGGTCCTCGTCACCCCCGTACCGCATTCCGAAACCCGCCTCCTGCAACCCCCTGATCGCCGCCGAATCCGCCTGAGTTGCCGCCCGAACGGAAAAACTCCTCGCAGATGTCATGCCCGTACCCTGCCACGCCACCACACCCGGACACATCCGATTTTCGACCCGGTGGGCAGTGTTCGTCAGTCTTTCGCGGTCATGGCCCGTAGGTCGGGAAGAGCGCCGATGCGTTGGCCGACGGGACGACCGGGTGCGGCGGTTTGGGCGGAGCCTGTTGTGCGGAGCAGGGTTCTGACCTGGTCGGGGGTCGCGCGGCCGGGGCCGTGGGCGCGGATGCCCTGGTAGGCGGCGATGGCACCGACGACGATCGGGGAGGCACTGGAGGTGCCGCTGAACTCGTCGGTGTACCAGAGGTCTTCGTCGGGTCCGCCTTGGAGGTCGCCGTACCCGGTGGTGGTGACTTCACGGCCCCACCCTTGGGCATCCAGGCGGGCACCGTGATTGGAGAAGTCCAGGCGCGAGCGGGCAGGGCCGTGGTCTCGGCCGTGCAAGCCCGGTGGTGGGGCGCCCGCGCCCACCACGATCGCGCCGGAGTCGGCGGGGCCCGCGCGAAACGGGTTGTGCCAGGTGGCGGGGAAGTCGCCGGGGCGGGTGTCGTAGACGGCGTCATCGAGGTTCTCGCCGCCGTTGCCCGCGGCTTCGACGACGATGATGCCGCGACTCACGGCGTAGCGAATGGCGGCGAAGTCGTCGGGCCACCATTCGACGGCGATGTAGCCGCGCTGGTCGGGGGTGCTCCGGTAGTCGAATCGTGGTCCGGGTCGGTGCAACTCGATGAGGACGATGTCGCCGGGGTTCAGTGCGTCGGCCGCGGAGCGGATCGCGGCGGCCGAGCCGATGCCGAAGATGGAGATGGCCCGGATATGGGCGTCGGGGGCGATTCCCGTGACACCCACGGCGTTGAGGTCACCGCTGATCTCACCGGCGACGGCCGTGCCGTGGTTGCGCCACCCCAGATCGGCCGAGGCGGTGCCACCGATCATCCCGCCCTGGTTCTGGCGCAGGTCCTCGTGGGTGAACCGCCACGCCCCCTCGACATCGATCACTCGCACACCGGTGCCGAGCCCGCCGGGCCTGGTGTGCGCCCACACCGCGTCGATGCCGTTCGGCGCCGCGTCCAGATACGCCTGCCTTACCCGGAAATCGGGTGTCACCGCCGGGGCTCGCGGAGCGACGATGTTCTCCGCGAGCGGTGCGAGCGGCGGTTCGGCAGCGGGCTTCACGTAGGCGGCGGCGACGGTGTCGTCGGCACGCAGCCGATGCGCGAGCTCTCCGAGGTCGCCCAGTTCACCCTGCACCGAGTAGTAGCCGAGATACTCCCCCGCCACCGGCGCCTGAGCCGTGTCGGCCAACCTGGCCGCCAACCGGTCGTCGGGACCGAAGATCGGTACCAGATGCGCGGTGGCAGGCAGCAATTCATCCACCCTGGTCCGCGCGGACCGGTTCTCACGCAGGGCGATCGGGGTGATCCGGGGCCCGGTCGGCACAGTGACGACGATCAATTCGCCCGGTGGCACCGCGGGCGTCGGCGCACCGGAGCGGCGCTGCCTGCTGGATCGAGTGGAGGCCATGGCTACCAGTCAACCGTGCCACGTCTCGACCCGCTACCGTTCTGCCGCAACAGCATTGGCGACACGCCGTCACCACACCGCCGCGACGACGCCCACCACGGCGATCGCCCCGACATAGGCCAGCACCAGCCGGGTATCGCGCAACCAGCACCGGCTCCGCCGCAACCCGGCCCGCCACGCCCGCCAGTAACCGACGAACGCGAGCGCACCGAATCCGACCACCGCCCACGGCCCCACCAACCAGGTCAGCAACGCCACGGTCGCCACCACACACAACGTCAACGGGTCGTGCGGCTGCTGCCCGCGTACCGCCTCCTCGTAGTAGACCCCGCGCTCGCTCACCGCGCCTCCACCGGCAACAACGCCCGCCCCGACGGTGCCGCCGCCGACAACCGCTGCCGCGACAGCGCCGGCCACGCCTGCACCGCACAGAACGGCGCGCACTGATCGGCGTCAGCGCGTGTGCCGACGTGCACGCAACACTGGGTGAGCCGCTCCTCGATCATCGTCGACATATCCATGAACGGTTTCACCGTGATCCGCACGACCCGTTCCCCGAGCAGTGTCCGCAACCGTTTGCGCCGCCCCGGCAATGCCGACGACGCCAACGTCAGCAGGGTCGACATTCCCAGATCGCAGTTCTCGCAGATGTTGCGCCACACCCGCCCGATCTCCGGATGCGACAGCGACGACTGCTCCGAGAGCAGACCCAGCAACGATTCCTGCACCGCCACCCGCAGTTCGGCGGGCAACGCCGAGTCCGCGATCCGATTCGACACCAGCCCCAGTTGCTGCTTCAACCTGTCGTGTCCGATCAACGAGACCAGCGACCGCCAGTCGCCGGCGTCGTCGCGCAACAGGTAGCCGACCGAGCAGCAGTGCGGATGCGAACACGGCAGCGCGGTGAGATCACGCCAGGTGACCCGGCCGTCGGTCTGCGGACCGAGTCGGCGCAGCACACCGGTATGGGTGAGCCGCTCCATCGGGTCGATCGTTCCCGAACGCCCGGAACCGAATTGCGGTTGGATCGACACCCCGCCGACGAACGGGGTGTCCATGGCGGTGCGCACGACAGCACCGATCTCGTCGTCGTTCACGCCCAGCGCCACGGTCATCACCAAGGTGGTGAAAACAGCGTTCGACGAGAGCCGTTGCAGCGCCTGCTGTTTACGGACCCGCAGGTCACCGCCGCGGTGATGGCGCGAGGCCCGCGCCGTCTCCCCGTCGTATTGCAGATACACCTCGACCCGGTCGCGATGGGAGCGCAGCAACGCCAGCAGCTCGTCGTCGACAGCGATTCGCAGGCCGTTGGTGTTGAGCAGGATCCGGGTGATCGGGCGTGCGGTCAACGCGGCCAGCAGTCGCGCCAACTCCGGATGCAGGGTCGGTTCACCGCCGCTGAGCATCAGCACGTCCAGACGCCCGTTCTCCCGGGCCAGCCGCTGATCGACATTGGCCAGCACGTCCTCGACCGCCACCACACCGCGCAGGTCCGGCGAGGAGTCGGCGAAGCAGGTGGGGCAGCGCAGATTACAGCTGTCGATGATGTCCTCGAGCAGAATGCAGGTGTGTTGGGTCTGCATCTCGGGTAGGCCACGCAGGTACGCCGAGGGCACCGGATCGAAGTTGCCGACCGTGTCGGGTAGGTGCGCTTTGGTCGGGGCCGTCCACTCTTCGAGGTAGGCCAGAATTTCGGGGTCCTCGTCGTAGAGCGTGCGCACCATGCCGTGGGTGCGACACCCTCGTTCGAGGAACACTCTCCCGTCCCGTTCGGCCAGCCACCCCGACAGCCGCGCCACCTCCGACAGCGGAGTATCCGGGTTTTCGTCGTGACAGCGGGGGCAGAACGCGGTGACGTAGCGCAGGATTCGATCACCCCGCAACGGCATTCCGGTCATGGCGCCATCCCGAACATCCCCGTGTACAGCTCCGGGTTGATGGCCGTGCACAACCCCGCGGTGAAAACGGTGACCAGCGACCACCCGATCATCAACCCCAGCCCGAACCCCTTGGGTGCGGGACGCTTACGCCGGATCAACAGCCAGCCGCCACCGAAAGCCGCCGACGCGCTGACCACCGCGGTGAGCCCGAACAGCAGCCTGGTCGCGGTGTCGTCGTTGAGGGAGGCGACCATCAGGAACACGACGAATCCCGCTATCGCGTTGACCACGATGAACGCCATCGCACCGGCCAACGCCATCGCCGCGACCTGCCCGCCCTGCCCCGGCGGCTTTCCACCCTGCTGCGGTGGCGGGGGTGGCATGTTCGGTGGTGGTCCGGGTGGAAAGTTCATGCCACGACCTTTCGTCGAAGTACCCCGTCGTAGTTCCCGCGGCGGTAGCCGATGCCCCAGCGCACCGCCACCAGCACCAGCCCGGGCAGCAGGAACCACTGCGGGCGCGTCAGATCCAGCCACACCGTGCCGTTGGCCCGGGTGAACTCGACCAGGAATCGGAAGATCGCGTAGGCCCCGACATAGAGGGTGAACAGCTCCCCCGGTGTGCTGATCCGGTCCCGCAACCACCACAGCGCGCCGAACGCGGCCAGCTGGAACACGATCTCGTAGAGAAAACTGGGATGCATCGCCACACCGGCCACACAGCCGGGGCACTGCGGCACCGTCGTGGGCGCGTGGATCCCCCACGGCAGACTGGTCGGCCGACCCGGCGCCTCGGTGAGCAAGCAGCCGATGCGCCCCACCGCCATTCCCAGCGCCACCGCGGGGGCGAACAGGTCACCGGTCCGTTCCTGATAACCGATGATCCGTTTCGCGATCAACACGCCCACATACGCGCCGAGCAATCCGCCCAGCACACTGCGCGCACCGAACATCCAGCTCTCATAGGGATCGAGGGTCTCGACCAGGCTCGTCAACCGCATCCCGATCGCCCCACCGACCAATGCCCCGGTGACCGCGACCAGGGACTCCTCGCGCAGTGCGTCGCGGCGCCTGCATTCGGCCACGAACACCACCGCGGCGACAGCGACCCCGAGCGCGACGAAGAACCCGTGCGTCGGGATCCCCCACATCAGCTGCGCCACCATAGCGAAAGGTTAGCGGGCGCACGGGCAACCGTGCGTGAGTGAAACTACTCCCGATTTCGGGTACTACCCTGTTCGTTGGTGAACGACGGTGCGGGAGTAAGTGTTTCGTTTAGAATGAAGGATGCAGGGTGAGATCCTCACCCCCGGTACCGATCCTCGGGTACCAGCGTAGATCATCGCGATAGTTCCACCATCTCGGGAATTCCATCGGATACGCAGTCATACAGGGGGTCAATCATGTCCACAGCTGTCGATTTCGCGGCCAGGCTCATCGATCCGCGGGCGATCGCCGCGGCGGGACACTCAGCGGTGCTCGCCTACATCTCACCGAGCAGACCGGGCGCGAACTTCGGTGCCAAACCGATCACCGCCGACTACGCTCGCGCGCTCACCGCCGCCGGGCTCGACATCGTCTCCATCTGGCAGTACGGCAAACCCGGTGACGCGACACCCTCGGACTGGACCACCGGGTTCGACGGCGGCAGGCGGATGGCCGAACAGGCCTTGACCACCCACCTGAGCGTGGGTGCGCCTCGGCAGGCACCGATCTTCTTCGCCGTCGACGAGGACATCACGCTGTCACAGTGGAACAGCGTCGCCGTCGAGTTCTTCCGTGGCGTCAATTCGGTGCTGGGTACGGCATGGACCGGGATCTACGGGCATTCGCGGGTCTGCGCGTGGGCGATCGAGGACGGGGTGATCGGGGCGCGCGGAGAATTCAGTTGGGCATGGCAGACCCGTGCCTGGTCGGGCACCGAACGCGAACCTCGGTCCGTGCTCTACCAGCGGGTGATCGACACCCCGAGCAACCCCGGGCCGCTGATCGACGGCACCCGCGTCGATGTGAACGACATTCTCGCCGCCGACTTCGGGCAGTGGGCGCTCGACCGAGCGGTCGTCGTCCCGCAATTCACCGAAATCGACCGCCTCGGACGCTCGCACTCCCCGCGCGAAGGCGCCCGGATCACCAACTTCCTGCTGCACACACAGGAAGGCAACGGCACTGCCGAATCCCTTGCCGCCTACCTGAACAACCCCGCAAACGGAGTGTCCTACCACTACACGCTGCGCGACGCGATAGTGGTCCGGGTGGTCCCGGAGGAATTCGCGTCGTGGTCGGTACTCTCGGCGAACCCGTTCACCGTGAATCTGTGCTTCGCGGGCAGCCGCGTCGCGTGGTCGCGTGCGCAGTGGCTGGCCATCGACGGTGATCTGCGGATCGCCGCCTACCTCGCCGTACGCAGCGCGCACCGGCACGGGTACTCCACCGAGGTGATCGAGCCGGATTACCACGTCGGCGACGGCATCTCCGATCACCAGTACGTCACCAAGGCGCTCGGTATCGGCACCCATACCGATGTCGGCCCGAACTTCCCGTGGGATGTGTTCGCCGCGCACGTCGCCTCGTTCGCCGGCGGAACCGGGCCGACCGCTATCGATGCCCGTGCCGCGGCGTCGCCGTGGTTGGGCGCACGACGCACAGACGGCGAACTCGCCACGCCGGACGGACAGGGCCGCTTCGCCGAATTCGAACACGGCTACGTCTACTGGCACCCGGCTACCGACGCCCACGCCGTCCCGACCGCGATGATGGCCAAGTACGCCGAGTTGAACTGGGAGGCAGGCCCCCTGGGCTATCCGACCGCCGAGCACACCGAGCTGCCCGATCCGCGCGGCTCCGGGCCAGGGCTCGCACAAGCGTTCCAAGGCGGCACCGTGTACCGGCGCGCCGAGCAACCCGCGTACTGGGTGCACGGTGCGATCGGCGCGCGGTGGGCGGCGGCCGGTTACCACAACGGTGAGCTCGGATGGCCGATCTCCGACGAGATCCCCCACGACGACGGGGTCTATCAGGCGTTCGAATTCGGCCGGATCTACTGGGTGCCCGACCAGATCGTCGCGCTGCGCAACGCAGGCGATCCCGACACCCCGATGGCCCGGCCCGCCTGACAGGTCAGGCCAGCAAGATCGCGAGGGTGGTGGCACCGGCGCTCAGCACCAGTGCCGCCACCACCAAGATCGCGATCAGCCGAATCCGTGATGACGGACCGGTGTAGGTTTCTTCGGCGTTCAGCATGTCGTCGATGTCGATGGCGGCGAACTCACGGGTCGATTCGAGAGGGCCGGGCTGCTCGGTCATGGGCGTGACGCTAGTCCAGGTCGCCGCGCACCGTCGCCGATACCCCACTCATCGTTGCGGCTGCGGGGTGCGGGCAGCGGCGAGGAGTTCGTCGAGCTGAGCTTCGGCACGTTCGGCGCGGGCCAGTGTTTGCTTGCGGGCGTCGTCGACCGCGGCCCACCGTTCGGCGGCTTCGGCGCGCACCTGCTCCAGCGCCGCGGCCGATTCGGTGCGGCGTTGCTGGGTTTCGACGGTGGTGGTGCGGCGCAACTCGGCGAGTTCGGTGCGGGTGCGGTCGAGTTCGCCGCGCGCGGTGTCGAGTTCGGTGCGCGCCCGCCGCCATTCTTCGCGTGCCTCGGCGGCGGCCTCTACGCGTTCGGCGGTGGCTTGCTCGGCGCGCTCGGTGGCGCGGTCGGCGTCGGCGGCCCGCTGGATCGCGAGGTCGCGTTCGGCATTCGCGGCAGCGATCCGGGCGTCGGCATCGCGGCGCTGGTGGGCGATCTCGGTATCGGCCCGCTGTTCGGCGCGCGCCACGGTCTCGTCGGCCTCCCGTTTCGCTGTGTCGATTTCGTCGGCCGCTTGCCGTTGCGCCGCGCGCACTTGGGCCTCGGCGTCGCTGCGCGCGGCGAATACGTCCTCGGCAGCTTGCCTGGTGAGCGCGTCCACCGAGGCCACCACTTCATCCCTGGCCGCGAGCGCCTCACCCACCGCCTGCTCCGCCTGCTCCGCGGCCGCCACCGCCTCCTCGGCGACTGATTCCGCCAGTGCGCGTGCCTCTTCCGCCTCGCGCCGCGCTTGTTCGGCGGCCACCGTGGCCATCTCCGCCTCGGCGATCCGGCGAGCTGCGTCGGCCTGCGCAGCCTGGACCTGCGCTTCGGCTACCGATGGATCCCCGATCGTCTGTAGCTCGGCTACCGCCGCGTTCAGCGTGGTCCCCAATTGCTCGGCCAGCCCTCGAAACTGTCCGAGCAACTCATCGGCCCGCAACCGCGCCACCGTCACCGGCCCCTGAGCCGTCACAGTGACAGTAGACGCGGCACTCTCGGACTCCTGTTGCTGGCGTTGCCTTTCCCGCCACGCCCGCCATCGTGTGTGGTCCGGGTGATCGCAGTACTCGGAGGGGCGACCCGGGCCGCCTGCGCGAGTGATGGGGCGGGCGCAGCCCGGATAGTTGCAGGTGCTCGACACCAGAGAATCGTAGCGTTGGTTTCGTCATTTCCTTACGTATTGCACGGAACGAAATACGTGTCGTCTCTTCACTGCCCGAAACCGACCCTTCCGGTTCTGACCCCCGATAAGTGAACATTATCGGGGGTCAGGGTCCAAGTTCGTGGCGAACAACCGCCCATTATTTACGTTTACGTTTGGTCGCTGACAACGCAACGTAACCGCGACGAATCCCGTCGAAAACTGTGCTCGCTTGTACGGGCGTACCGATCGGGTTTAGTGACTCGTTTCGACCGGTCTGTATCCCCCGGTCACCTCGCCGCACTGGGCTGCTTCACCACGCGCGGTCAACCCCAGTCGCTGGCAGAATCGTGCGATGACAGCTGCCAAAAGTGAGCTCCACCAAGGACTCTCGGATTGTTTAGCTTCTCGCAGCGACAGCGAGCTCGCGGCACTGATGGACGCGGGCCGGACCAACACTGTGGGAGTGGGCGGCGGCACGGCGGTTCTCGATGTCGACGGCGTGCCCGTGTTCGCCAAGCGGATCCCCCTGAGTGATCGAGAACTCAACCACCGAGGCTCCACCGCG
Source organism: Nocardia sp. NPDC058633 (assembly GCF_042717045.1). Taxonomy (NCBI): domain Bacteria; kingdom Bacillati; phylum Actinomycetota; class Actinomycetes; order Mycobacteriales; family Nocardiaceae; genus Nocardia; species Nocardia sp. NPDC058633. The sequence continues at coordinate 29,219 of NZ_JBHXRA010000009.1, read as the reverse complement.
AACTTGTTCGACCTGCCTGTGTTCTGCCAGTACGGCATCGGCGGCCCGAGCTTCAACGGATGGCGCGAACTGGCTGCGAACATCATCGTCACCGACGCTGTTCTGGCCGGCGAGACGCAGGCGTTCCCCCTGCTCTACCACTGGCGGGTGCTGCCAGGCCGTTCGCCGATCGCGGCCGAACATGCCGACATCGATGCTGTGGTCTCGACCCAGGGCAACAGCCCGGCGGTACGTGCCCGGCTCGAAGCGCTGGCCGCCGCACCGTCGAGCCTCGTGCTGTTCTGCGAATACATCCCGTACCCGATGTCGGAATGGCTGCGCGAGAACCCCATCGGCAGGGCCACCGTCGTCGAGCAGCAGTTTTCAGAGATTGTCACGTTCCTGAGCCACCGGGGACTACTGCACATGGACGGACACTTCGAGAACGTGCGCACCGACGGGGACAGGATCTATCTCAGCGATTTCGGGCTGGCCACCTCGCCGCATTTCGACCTGTCGACCGCCGAGCGGGCCTTCGTCGAACGCCACGCCACCCATGACGCCGACTACGCCGCCATGCGACTGGTCAACTGGCTGGTGACCGATGTCTGTGCGATACCGATGCCGACCAGCGGCGGCCCCGTCGCCCGCAACGAGTACGTAGTGCAGTGCGCCGCTGGCCACATCCCGGACACCGTGCCGCCGGTCGTGGCCGCGATCCTGGCCCGGCACGCACCTGCTGCCGCGAAGATGAACGCCTTCTACTGGCAATTGTTCGGCGGCGACATCCACGCGGAATACCCGGCCGGTGATTCGCGATAGAACGCTTTCACTTGGAGAACCCGTTCAACCGGCCTGTCTCTGATCTCCTGTGGAAGCCACCGATCTTCTGCTCGAGCAGTTCGGCCAACCGCAGCGGGGTGCGGTCCTCGAACATCGGACCGATGAGTTGCACGCCCACCGGCAGTCCCTCCGGGGACCGGCCCGCGGGTATGGCGGTGGCGGGCAGTCCGGGCATGGTGGCCACACCGGCCCACACGAGTTGGTCGAAGTACGGGTACTCGACACCGTCGATGTCGATGTGCCGGTTCTCCAGGGCTCCGTGGTGGTCGTGCGGGAACGCGGGAGTGGGCGTGATGGGACACACCACGGCATCGAACTCGGCGAAGAGCTGCCGCCAGCCGTGGCGGTGGAGTTCGCGACGGTTGTTCGCCTCGACCCACCCGCGGTGGCTGAGCACCATGCCGCGCAGCCGCGCCGCATCGAGACTCCGGTCGTCGGCGCTCAGGGCTTCGGCGTGGGTCCGCAGCTGTTCGTACGCGTCGACGGGAAGATTCGCGGCGGCGTTCGACAGCATCAGCAGCATGTAGAGCGTCGCCGCTTCGGTCGGATCGGGCAGCAGCGGGCTGTGCCGTTCGACGCGGGCACCCCCCTCGACGAGCGCCTCGGCGACCCGATTCACCCCCGCCCGCACCGCCGATTCGGTCGCGATGAGCGGATGGTCCTCGATGACCAGGACACGGAAGTCCGACATCCGCTCGTGGCGCGCGGGCGGTAGCGCGAGGTCGTAGGCGATGCCGTGGGTCAGCGGGTCCGGTCCGGCCATCACGTCGAGCAGCAGCGTGAGGTCGCGGGCGGTGCGCGCCATCGGGCCGACGACGGCGAGGTCGAGGTCGGTCGGCAAAGCCGGTGTGGGCGGTGTGGCCATGCCGCGGGTTGCCGCCAGCCCGAGTGTCGGCTTGTGCGCGTAGACACCGCAGAAGTGCGCGGGGGTGCGTAGTGAGCCGGCGAGATCGGAGCCGATGGACAGCGCGCCGAACCCGCACGCCAGGGCCGCCGCCGATCCGCCGGAGGACCCACCCGAGGTGCGGCCGTGATCCCATGGATTGTTGGTGGTGCCGTAGATGTCGTTGAAGCTCTGGATATCTCGCAAGTTCAACGGCACATTGGTCTTACCCAGCACCACTGCGCCGGCGGCTTCGAGTCGTGACACCTGTACCGCGTCCTCGGCTGGTACATAGTTCGCGTGTTGGGGCATGCCCCAGGTCGTGGGCAGCCCGGCCATGTTGTAGGACTCCTTGACCGTCACCGGAATACCGAGCAGCGGCCTGTTCTCACCGCGGGCGCGCGCCTGGTCGGCACGGGTTGCGGCGGCGCGCGCACGGTCGAAATCCGGCACACAGATCGCGTTGATCACTTTGTCGTAGCGCTCGATACGAGCGATCGCCTCCTCGGTCAGTTCCTCCGAGGTCACGTCACCAGCATGTAGGGCAGCCGCTTGTTCTTCCGCCGACTGAAAGTTCCGATCCATGAATTCGACGCTATTGACCTGCCGGAGGAGACATAAAATGCCGCGTCGCACAACGGGAAGGTCGAACCGTCCACCTGCACCGGTGAACTCACCCGCTCGTTGCGCCCATCGAAGCGCCCCGTCCCAGGTGACAGCGTCGGCAGCGGGCCAATTTCCTGAGCGCAGGGCATGGCAATGTCGCGCCGCGCAACAGGATAGATGTCTCACTACTCGTCGTGTTCCGCTCCGGCCACAGACTGGTAGCCCGACCGCCCAAGGATCGCTCGATGCTCGTCGGCATCCAGGTCATCGACCGACCGACGACACCGCGTTTGCGTCCGAGATCAACCCTGATATATCGTTCTGAACATGTTCAGTGAACATGTTCAGTCACGGTCGGAGCAACAAGCAGCGACGCGACAGAAGGTTTTGGCAGCAGCCGAACGGCTCTTCCGCACCCAGGGCTTCAAGGCAACCACGATTCGGCAGATCGCCGCCGAAGCGAACGTGAGCACCGGGACCGTCATGGCGGCCGGCGAAAAGGATGCGCTACTCGTCTTGCTCTACGACAACTGGATCACCGCGGTGCACAACAGCAGGAAAACCGAACTCGCACCCGCAACGACGACCGCGACCACCGAAGACGTGCTGAAGCTCTTCGAGCCCTTCGTCGGACATTTCGCGCTCGATTCCGAGCTCTCACGCGAGTACCTGGCGATCCTCGTCCGCGGAAACCATGAGTCGGTGATCTTTCGAGACCTCGCGCTAGCACTGCTGGGCGAACTCGAAACCGTGCTAGCCCGATCAGCGCTGCCCCCCGGCCAGATCGGTCGTGGCGCTCGGACCATCTATCTCGCATACCTCGGTTTGCTGATGACCGCGGCCAGCGGTGCCATCGCGATGCCCGACGCGGCCGACCAACTACGACAGACCATCGAATTCGTCATCACGCCCCCGAGAGGAAACCAATGATCCACACTTCCCAACCATGGTGGCTACCAGCGCTACTCGCGCTCTCGCTGTTCGCCGACGCGCTCATGTCCGTGCGTCCGCCGATGTTCATTCAGCGATGCCTCGACGGCGTCCGATTTCCACGCGACTGGTGGTGGACGCTGATCGCCATCAAGCTGGCGGCCACAGCCGGTCTCCTTGTCGGAATGAAGTATCCCGGCGTCGGATTCGCCACCGCGGTCGGCGTGATCGCCTATTTCTTGTGCGCCTCGTACGCCCACTACCGGGCCCGGTTCCTCGGATACGAGTTCTGGATCAACTGCCTCGGCATGCTGGCCCTGTCGGTGGCAGCGGCGCTCACGTACGTGGTGTGAGCGGCAACGCTGTTCGGTAGCCCCACTGGTCCACCGCACGGGGCAGCGGCGGCCCAGTGGGTCAGCGGGTGCTGACCCACTGGGCAGGAAATCCCCGGTGGCCGCGTCAGCCGAGCTCAGCGGGCGAGCATGGCGGCAGCGACCTGGGCGGCGGCGGCGTTCGGCAGGTCAGTGCCCATGTCGTCGAGGACGAGCAATCGCGCCGTGGGGATCTCGGCGGCGAGGGCTTCGCCGTTGCCGAGCGGGAAGAACGGATCAGCGCGACCGTGCACCACGAGCGTGGGCATTTCGAGCTCACCGAGGCGTTCCCGCCAGCGCGGGGCGCAGTCGATCCGGGAGAACACCATGCCGATCTGGTTGGCCTGGTGCACCGCAGGATCATTGGACGACGTTCGGTCCCAGATCCGGGTCGCGGTCGCCCGCGCCTGCTCCGGATCGTTGCCCATCGGCTCGGCGCTCGCGGCCGCGAACGACGCGACTGCATCCCGATCGGTCCAGTCCGGCAGCGGGTGGGAGAACAGCGCGTCCATGACCGCGGGGTCGTGGTCGGGAAGGTCCTCGTCGATCGGGCCCGGCGCCACGGGTCGGGTGCCGACGAGAGTCAGTGCGGAAAACGTCTCCGGGTGGTCCAATGCGGCGACCTGAGCGACCATCCCGCCGACGCCGACCCCACCGAGGTGGGCCCTCTCCCTGCCGAGGGCACCGACCAGCGCGGCCGCATCGGCGCCGAGATCCCGCAGGTCGTACCCCGGATTCTCCGGGTCGAGAGTCGTCGACGCGCCGGAGTCACGCAGGTCGTAGCGGACCACCCACCGCCCACCCGACGCGAGTCGCTCGCACAGCGCGTCGGGCCAGGACAGCATCGTCGTCCCGCCGACCAGCAGGACCAGCGGATCGCTCTCACGGCCGCAACTCTCGATACCGAGATCCACCCCGTTCGCCCGTATCGAGGTCGTGCCGATTCGAAACGGTTTCGTCATGCCGAGACTCCTGTCTGTCGGTACATCCAGAGATATGGACGGCGAAACCACCTGAAAGTCATCGGTGCGACCGAAACCGAGCACCGGCACGGGTTTTCGGTCGTGAGCGCAGAGAAGGCAACGAATACGGCATAGCCGCCGGTAGAGCGCCGATCCTAGGTGGACTTGCCGTCGGTGTCGCGGGCACGCCCAGCAGCGCGAAGGGCGGAGAGGGCAGCGACGACCGTGTGGATCGTCTGGTTGTCGAGTACCGCGCCGATGCGCTGTTCGAGTTCGCGGTCGAATACCACCTCGGCTCGGTCGAGGGCCTGTTGTCCGGCCGCGGTGAGTTCGACGAGGGAAGACCGGCGGTCGTCGGGGTTGGCGCGGCGCGCGCAGTAGCCGGCGGCTTCGATGCGGTCGACGACTTTGCTGGTGCCGCCGACGGTGATGGCGAACTCCGCGGCGATATCCTGGACACGGTTGCCGCCGTGGTCGGCCAGGAATCGCAGGATCTCGAACCAGGTCAGCTGCAGATCGCATTCGGCGCGCAGGGCGGCGTCGATGGCGCTCCACAGTTCGATCTCGTAGCGAATCAGGTTGTCGTACAGCGACTTCAGGTCGGTCATCATCACTATTTCCGTTGGTCTGTGAGGTGTGGTGCTCGCGGTCGATGCCGGTGCCCGGCGGGCCGCAAGCCACCGCGAGCACGATCAGTCGGCGACGCCATGCGACCCCTGACCGAGTTCGTCTCGGTCGGCGGCTTCATGAGCAAGCGCTACCGACCCCAGAACGCGTCTTCGGCGGCCGGATCAGTGGAGAACAGCCACATTTCGACGATCTTGCCGTCTATGACGCGCAGTAGGTCGACCCCGTCCATGGCCATGGCGGTGTCGTCACGGCGGCCGGAGAAGTGCAGGGTCGCCGCGACCAGGTCACCGTTGCTCATGAGGGTGTGGACGGTGTCGATAGCGAAGCTGCCCTGGCTGGCCTGCATCATGGCACCGAGCATGGTGAACACGGCGTCACGGCCCTTGTGCGCCGGAGAACCTGTTGACGCCGGGCTGATGCCAGACAATATCCTCGGCGAGCAATTCGCCGAGGGTGGTCATGTCGCCGGTTCGGACGGCGTGGAAGTAGCTGCGGGCGATCTCGATGTTCTTCTCGGTCATGAAATGTACTCCTCGGTTCGGTGTTCGAGTGTGGACGGGGGCGTGCCCAAATGCGCCCTGAGTGAGGTTGCGAGCTCGACCCTAGCAAACTATATTCCATGGAAGCAACTTCTAAGGAAGTAACTTCCGCATTCGCATATTGCGGTTCCGTTGTCGCTCACCGCGAGCGAAATGCTGATACCGGAGACGTTGTACTGCCCATCCGAGGAGAAGAGATGACCAGCGACGAGGTCCACGCCGACGGCAACCACCTGCCGGTCGCCCCACCGGATCGAACGCATGCCGCGATGCACGACCAGCCGTCGGCGATTGAGGTGCACGGCGCGAAAGTACACAACCTCGACGACATCGACGTGACGGTGCCGTTGCGCACGTTGGTGGGGGTGGCGGGAGTATCGGGGTCGGGCAAGTCCTCGCTGGCGATGGGCGTGCTGTATGCCGAGGGATCGCGCCGCTACATCGAGGCGTTGTCGACCTATTCCCGCCGCCGCATGGCGCAGGCCCCGCGCGCGGCCGTCGACAGTGTCGAGCACGTGCCCGCGGCCTTGGCGTTGCGGCAACGCCCCAGTGTGCCCGGGGTGCGCAGCACCTTCGGTACCTCCACCGAACTGCTCAATGTGGTGCGGCTGATGTTTTCGCGGCTCGGATCACACTGCTGCCCCAACGGACACCGCCTCGACCCGACCATCGACGTGGCACTCGACCGTGACCTGACCTGCCCGGTGTGCGGGGCGGTCTTCTATCCGCCGGGCGCGGAATCGCTGGCCTTCAACTCCGACGGCGCCTGCCCACGGTGCGCGGGAACCGGGGTGGTGCGCGAGGTGAACGAGGACGCGCTGGTGCCCGACCCGTCACGCAGCATCGACCAAGGCGCAGTCGCCCCCTGGTCGATGTTCGGGCTGACCGTGATGCCCCGAGTCGTCGCCGAAATGGGTGTGCGCACCGACGTGCCCTACAAGAAACTGCGGGCCGCCGAACGCGACATCGTGATGCACGGCCCGCCCGAGAAACGCCACATCGAGGTGCCGACGAAGAACGGCAAGCTGTTCGAGATGGACTTCACCTACCGCAACGCGGTGCAGTCGGTGCAGCAAGCACTGAACAAGGCCACCAGCGAGCGCGGGCTGACCCGGGTCAACAAGTTCATCAGCGCCCAGGTGTGCCCCGACTGCCGTGGCACCCGACTCAGCGACAAGGCCCGCCGATCACAGATCCACGGGATCGACCTGGCCCAGGCCACCGCGAAGACTCTCGACGAACTCGTCGCCTGGGCGCCCACCCTCGAACAGAGCTTGCCGGCCGAGATGGGGCAGATGACACGCGATCTCGTCGACAAACTTCTCGAGATGGCCCGCAGGCTGCTCGATCTGGGATTGGGGTATCTGAGCCTGGACCGGACGAGCTCGACCCTGTCGACCGGCGAACGCCAACGCGTCCAACTCGCCCGCGCGGTGCGCAACCAGACCACCGGGGTGCTCTACGTCCTCGACGAACCCTCCATCGGCCTGCACCCGTCCAATGTCGACGGCCTGCTCGGCGTGATGCGAGATCTGCTGCGCGACGGCAACTCGGTGGTCTGCGTCGACCACGACGTGCAGGTCCTGCGCGAGGCCGACTGGCTCATCGAGATGGGCCCCGGCTCGGGCCGGGAAGGCGGTCGCGTATTGGCCACCGGCAGCCCCGCCGACCTCGGCGACAACCCGGCATCGCTGCTCGGCGGATTCCTCACCGGCCGCGAACCCGTCGTCGTCCGGGCCGGCGCGAGTGCCGAGGAGATGTTCGACCGCGGCCGCATCCGCCTGTCGACCCGCTCCCTGCACACCGTCCACGCCCTGGACGTGGACATCCCACAGGGGCGAGTGACTGCGGTGACCGGTGTTTCCGGCTCGGGCAAAACCACCCTGATCCTGGAGAGCCTCGTCCCCGCACTCGAAACCCACACGGCAGGCGGCTCACTGCCTGTTCACGTCGACCATGTCGACGCACCCGGGATCAGCCGCGTCGACATGGTCGACGCCACCCCCATCGGCATCAACGTCCGCTCCACTGTCGCCACCTACAGCGGAGTCCTCGACGATCTGCGCCGCGCCTACGCCACCCTCCCCGCCGCCGTCGAACGCGAGTTGACCGCCGCGGACTTCTCCTACAACACCGGCTCGCTGCGCTGTCCCCGCTGCGAAGGTACCGGCCAGGTCTCCCTCGACGTACAGTTCCTGCCCGACGTCGACATCGACTGCCCCGACTGCGGCGGCACCCGCTACGCACCCGCCGCCGACGAGATCAGGCGCCCCCTCCCGAACGCGCCGGACGACAGCGCCATTTCGCTACCCGACCTGCTCACCCGCACCGTCGCCGAGGCCATCGAGCTCACCGCCGACCTCCGCCGCGTCCGCACCCGGTTGCAGTCACTCATCGACCTCGGCCTGGGATATCTCACCCTCGGTGAAGCCACCCCCACGCTCTCCGGCGGCGAAGCGCAGCGGCTCAAGCTTGCCACCGAACTCGGCCGCGACCAGGCCGACACCCTGTTCGTCTTCGACGAACCGAGCGTCGGCCTTCACCCTTTGGACGTGCGCACCCTGCTCACGGTCATCGGCCGCCTCAACACCAACGGCGCCACCGTCATCGTCATCGAGCACGACCTCGATATGATCGCCAACGCCGACTACATCATCGATATGGGACCAGGCGGCGGCACCGCGGGCGGAACCATTGTCGCCACCGGTACGCCGAACGACATCGCCGCCGACCCCCACAGCATCACCGGGCGCTACCTCGCCGACCATCTGCACACCCACCCTTGAGCGAGGAACGGCACTCATTTCGAGGATTCGGCGGCGGCTTCCAGGTCCTCGATGCTGCCCGACATGATCGTCGGTACATGTGCGGTGATGTGTTCGGCGGGCCAGTCCCACCATGCCACTGCCAGCAGCCGCGCGATATCGCGGTCGTCGTAACGGGTTCGGATGAGACGGGCCGGGTTTCCGCCGACGATGCCGTAGTCCGGGACATCGCCGGTCACGACGGAGCCGGTGCTGATGATCGCGCCGTGGCCGATCCGCACACCGGGCATCACGGTCGTGCCGTTGCCGAACCAGACGTCGTTGCCGACGACGGTGTCGCCTCGGCCCGGCAGACCGGTGAGCAGGTCGAAATGGTTGGACCCGGAGCCACCCATGGTGGGAAACGGGAAGGTCGACGGGCCGTCCATGCGGTGGTTGGCCCCGTTCATGATGAACCGTGTTCCGGTGCCGAGCGCGCAGAACTTCCCGATGATCAGTTTCTCCGGGCCGTAGTGGTAAAGGACATTGCGGGTTTCGAACGAGGTCGGGTCGTCGGGATCGTCGTAGTAGGAGTACTCACCGACCTCGATCAGGGGCGAGGTGATCAGCGGCTTCAACAGCACAACTCGCGGTTGGCCGGGCATGGGGTGCAGCACGGTCGGGTCTGCGGGGACCGGCGCGGAATCGTGTGACACAGCGAAACTCCTTCGGCGAGTGCGCAATCGGATGCCTGGGGAGCGACAACACCCCCGGTTTCCTGATCCGACAACTGTCGCACCAAGCTACGTCGACCTCGGCACCGACGCACCCCACCGACTCGATCGGATCATCCCAGCCGCGTGATGTCGGGCGCGTAGACCGTCATCCAGTGCGGACGAAGGCGGTAGTAGACCACCTCGTTGTCCCAGTCGAAAGCGTCGGCGCCGTAGAAGTCCTGGAAATACGCGAGCAGCTCCGGCCACTCCGCGCAAGGCTCGCCGCCCACCGGATTGAGGATCTCGACCGTGCCGTGCGTGAACACGCCCAGGTTCTCGCCGCGCAGGTGGGCGACGCTGGCGGCCGGGCGGACGGCGAGGTGGCGTGCCTTCGCGGCGTCGCGTGCGGTCCCGAAGTGCCACAGTCCGTGCAGGAAGTGTCCGTCCGCCCCGCTGATCCGCGGTTCGCACTTCGCCGTCACGGTGGACAGGGACAGGGTGCACATGCCGGTCAGGGTCCGGACGAGTTCTTCCGCGGTCAGCGTGTTCTCCCTGTTGATGATCGAGCGCAGGTGCGAGGTGGCGCTGGTGAGGGAAGCGTCGAGAAGCGCCTGGAGTCGTGCGAGATCTGCTGGGGTTTCACGCATGGGGTTCCTTGCCACTGGGTGATAGGCCAACGCCATACTCGTCCGCAACCTTGACATCTCTTGTCATATTTCTGCGGCCGGTTTCGCCGTCTCGCGGGCAGGACGCCCGACATCGGCGATATTACTTTCAGGTAATATCGCCGCGAGCAGGTACAGCGAAGGGAATGAGCGGTGGGCGCAGCGCAGCGGCTGGTCGGATCGGTGAACCGGACCGGGCGGGTGAACGGCCTCCCGTTCGATGCCACCCAGTCGATGAGCCCACCGTCGGGGCGCCGGCGGAGCTGGGTGCACTACGGGGTGATGGTGCCGGACTTGCCCGAGCCGCACCGATCCTTCGGCGTCATGTCGATCGTGGGCACCCCCGGCGTGACGATCTTCGCCAATGACCACGCGATCACGACCACCCCATCCGACACCGCGTACACGTCCTCGGCGACGGCATCGATGTCCGACGGACAGTTCCTCGTACACAGCATCGCCCGCGACTGCGAGTTCGCCGCGGACGGCAGTCACCTGCGATTCGGCGAGGACCTCGTCATCGACGGCACCTACCCGCGCTTCACGGTGCGCCGAACCCACCCCGAAGTCACCGTCGAACTCGCGATCGAAGCCACCGACAAGGTCGCCCACTTCGCCAACATCCCTGCGCTGTATCGACATTGGAGTGTGCTGTCGACCTACCGCGGCCACGTCGACCATCGCGGTGAGCGCGTCGAGGTGCAGGGATTGTGCACCGTCGAATACGCCGCCGGTGTCGGCGTGCACAGCGTGACAGCCTCGACACGACCGAAGCTGCCCGCGAAATTCTTCACCTACCACGTCCTCAACTTGGACGAACGCACCCAGGCCCTGATGGTGGAGGTCCTGGGTCCCGCCGGGTTCCCGATCCAGCAAGCGGTCTATCTTCGCTCGCTCGACGAGTACGGCGGCGTGTACACCCGCGGATTCGAATTCCGTGTCCGCGAGTACGAATCCGCGCCGCGGCGAACCCCCGACGGCCGCACGATGCGACTACCGAACGCGTTGTCGTGGCAGGTACTCGACGACCGAGGCCGCGACCTGATCAGCATCGACGGCAACGCCGGCGGTGACTACTCCTACGGACTCGGCGCCGGGTTCGTCGGCACCTACGACTACAGCGGCACCTACCGGGGCCGCGCGATCACGGGCCGGGCCTATCTCGAGTACATCGACTGCCGCTGACACCTCAGCAAACCGCCTACTCGATGTTGCGCCGGAGGAACTTTCGGATGTCCGCGGCGAGCAGGTCCGCCTACCCGGCACTCAACGCCGCATGCCACTGCTCGGTGTCGGTGATCTGGATCAGCGACACGATTTTGCCGTCGCGGACGGTCAGATCATGGGCGAAAGCGGCTTCGAAGCCGGTACCCGTCGACCGGCACGTGCCTCGGTAGAACCCGAACACAATGACGCGGTCGGGCGCGACCGGAACGAACTCCTCGGGGTACGGCGCGGCGGCGTAGGCAGCGAAGACGGTGCCCCACACGCCCGAGAGCATGCTCTGTGGATCCGAAATCGAGCCGCCGACGCCCAGCGGCATCCCCGAACTCACGCGCGCGGTGAACGATCGATCCAGCAAACCGGCGAGGGCCGGGCCATCCGATTCGGCGAAGGCCGCGTACAGACTCTCGGCTACGTCACGTGCTGTCATGTCGACTCCATCGTTCTAGAGAGATACCTCTAAAACGGAATTAGAGCACAACCTCTAATTCATGGGAAGGCCTCGTCTTCAGCAGGGCTTGTCGGCCTCGATGAAGGTGCGGGCAGAATGCGCGACGAACGAGCCGTCCCGCTCGATCTGGTCATGAAGTCCACGCAGACGATCGCGGTAGCCGTCGACGGTGAAGCCCGGCACGATCCAGATCACCTTGCGCAGGAAATAGACCACCGCGCCGATGTCGTGGAACTCCATCCGCAAACGCTCGCTGCGCAGATCGACAACCCGCAGCCCGGCAGCCTCGGCGGCCGCCACCTCCTCGTCGGGATGACGCCGACGCCGCGCCTCGGGCTGCGGTCCCAGAAAGTACTCCACCAGCTCGAACACGCTGGCGGGTCCGACGTGCTGGGCCACATACACTCCGCCCGCGCACAACACCCGAGCGATCTCGTCCCACCAGATCGTGGCCGGGTGCCTACTGGTCACCAGGTCGAACGCGGCGTCGGCGAACGGCAGTGGCGGCTCGTCCGGATCGGCGACAACGACCGCGCCCCGCGGGTGCAGCAACCCCGTGGCTTTGGCGAGGTTGGGTGGCCACGACTCGGTGGCGACCATGGTCGGCGGGAAGATCGCGGCCTCGGCGAGGACTTCGCCGCCCCCGGTCTGGATATCGAGGGCGGCCGTCGCGGACTTCAGACGGGCACTCATCAGCCGCTGATAGCCCCACGACGGCCGCTGCTCGGTGGCCCGCCCGTCCAGCCAGGAGAAGTCCCAGCCTTCCACCGGTGCCGTCGCGGCTTCGCGCAGAATCTCCTCGAACGTCCGTTCCATGCGGGAGCATTCTGCCAGCAACCACAGAGACCGGCGACCGATTTTCCGCCGCCCGGGACCGTCACCACCCTGCCGCTGCTACGAACACCGCCTAACCGTCAGCGGTCCTCGTACACACCAGCATTTCGTTCGCCTGCGCTTGGAACTCGTACTCCACCTCAACGATTCGGCTCTCGATGCCCGAAAGGGACAAATCGGTGAGCAGGTCCGCGAGCTGGGGATAGCGCGCCGTCGAGCCGATCGGAACCAGCGGGAACAGACGGACCTCCGTCGCGGCGACACGCATCAGCTCGATGATCGCCTGGCGATGGAACGTGAGGTCCAGATCATCGGCGTAGCTGAAGAGAAGGTGTGAGCTGAGAACGAGGTCGAAGGTGTTGTCGGCGAACGGGAGTGTGGGCAGCCGAGCGGGAATGTAGCTCTGCGGGGAGGTGCGGACGTGGTCGGCGAAGTGTTGAGCAGACCTACGGCGGGCGCGACGGTGTTCGTCGGGGTCGGTGAAGAATGTCCAACGATAGGCGTCGGCGTGCTCACGGACATAGTTGTTGCCGCGGTCGGCTTCGTCGACCGCGGTGGCGGCCACGCGCTCGACGCCATTGTCGAAATAGGCTACGTCGCTAGCAGTCACATCACCGCCGCGTCGACTCAGCTCGGCTACGAACCCTGCCGCACCACTCGGGCAATCCAGAATTCTGCGCCCGAGATCGTCTTCGGTCAGCGCGAACATCGCCTGGTACTCGCCGAGTGAGCGCGAGCTGACGAGAATCTCGCCGAACCCACCGGTTCCCGTAGCCGTGTCGTCGTCCATCATGGTCGTCCTCCTGTTCGGGGACCGCCCACAGGGTCGGAACAGAAGTCTCGCGACAGATCTGGCCACCCTCAGGGCGGCCGCGCACAACGCGGTCAGCCGCTAAGTCAGCGGCCACCACTGTTGCGCGAAGATCATCACCCGCTGATCAAACCATGCGAGTGCGCGTACGAGCACCCGATATTGCTGTCGGCCGAGGGGCCCACGGGCACAGCAGAAGAGCGGGTCACCGTGATTCGGTGACCCTCTCCTGCTCAGCCGAGCGGGCTGTGCCCCAACAGGACTCGTCCGCTGAAACGGGTCTGCTTGGCGCGGGGCAAGGGATGGAACTGGCAGCCGTGGATGTCGCGGTAGAGGCGTTCGAGGTCGCAGGTGCGGGAGTAGCCCGCGCCGCCGGTGGCTTCGATGGCCAGGCGGACGGTGGACACGAGGGCGTCGGCGGCAACGGTTTTGCGGCTCAGCGTGCGGGCGGCGTAGGTGTCGGTGTTGGGGAAGGTCAGGTTCTCGGAGTCGGTGAACATGGCGGTGACGAGGTCGGTGGCGGTGGTGTAAGCGTTGAGCATTTCGCCTGCCGACTGCACGGTATGGGCATCGGAGCGCCCCTCCAGCAGACGCGCGGTGAGGTCGACGGCCGCGTCCGCGACACCGAGATAGGCGGCCAGTACCAGCGGAAGAGCCGCGCCGATCACCACATTCAGCACCGGCGGCCACGGACCGACCGGGCGGGTCATCGAGATCGCCGCATCGGGCACGAACACATCGTCGAGCACGACCGTATGCGAACCGCTCGCCCGCAAGCCGAATGAATCCCAGGTCTTGTCGATGCTCACGCCCGCAGCGGACAACGGGATCGCGAAGTGCAGCACCTCGTCGCCGTAGCGAACGCTGGTGACGAGCACGTCGCCCACCTCGCACCCACTGGCCGGCGCTTTGCGCGCGCTCACCCGATACCCACCGTCGCCGCGCACCGCCTGCCCGTTGGATTCGACCCAATCCGATGCGCCGGTGCTGACCAGAATCGCACCGCCCGCCACCTTCGCGAACACCGCCGACGCGTCCACTCCGTGGTTGTGCCGCCACACCTGCGCGGCCACCAGATGCGAATGCATCGCGAACGCCACCGCCGTCGACGGATCGTGCCTGCCGAGCTCGCGCAAGATCTCGCCCATCTCCCGATGCGAGGCGCCCCCGCCGCCGAACTCGACCGGCACGAGCGCGGCCGACAGACCGCTCGACCGCAACCGGTCGAACGCGGCGACGGAGATCTCGCCGGTGCGGTCCCGCTCGGGGACCTCGAGACGCAGGGTTTCACCGATCTCGCGGGCGAGGTGGACGCGGTCGGTGCTGGACGTGGTGTCAGAAAGTGTGGAAGTCATGTTTCGAAGGTAAGAAGCGCCGCGATAACCAGATAGTCCACAAAGTGGACTCTCCCGGTCCAGAAGATGGACCCCGTCGGTGAGGTGACCAATGACAACAACGACCGCAGGCTATGGCCAGTACTGCCCGATCTCGCGTGCACTCGACGTGCTCGGCGAACGGTGGTCGCTACTCATCCTGCGCGACCTGTTCGTCGGCACCACCCGCTTCAACGACCTCGCCCGCGGTCTCCCCGGCCTGTCACGCAGCCTGCTCGCCAAGCGCCTGCGCCAGTTCGAACGCGCCGGACTCATCGAGAAGCTCGGCCCCGAACACCTGCTCACCGACGCGGGCAGCCAGCTCGAGCCGATCCTGTTCGGTCTGGGCGAATGGGGCGCGCGCTGGACCTTCGGCGCACCGCAGGAGGACGAACTCGATGCCGCTCTGCTGGTGTGGTGGATGCATACCCGGGTCGACACCTCGATGCTCCCCGGTCGACGGCAGGTGCTGCATGTCCGGTTCACCGATGACGTTCGGCGCTATTGGATCGTGGTGGAGGCCGCGGTGCCGTCGGTGTGCGAGACCGATCCCGGCTACCCCGTCGATGTCACGATCAGCGCCGACGTCGCCGGGCTGTACGAGGTGTGGCTGGGGCGGATGCCGCTGACCCAGGCCATGGCGACCGGGCGGGTGAGGTTCACCGGCCCGTCGGCCCTCACCCGCCGGATGCCCGCCGTCCTGAAGCTGAGCCCGGTCGCCGGCTACATCGCGGAGTCTGCCCGCCCGGACTTGACCGCACGTGCCTCGTGAGACGCGGTCGAAGCGACTCAACTCATTGGCATCGCTCCGCCGGTGGGCGCGGCGATGCGCATAGCCCAGCGGTAGAGCTGCACGGGATCTCCCAGGGTCGCCTGTGCCGACGGCCGAACGAGGACGCCGTTCGCCGCGGACAGCAGGTCGTGCAATCCCAGATACACCCAGTCCCACAGCATGCTGTCGAAGTTGTAGGACATCATGGCCGGTTCGACCCGCCGACGGATCTCGACGATCTCCGCCGACGACAGGCCCGCGCGAACCAGCCGCTGCTCGGTGGCTCGTTGGTGTTCGGGGTCGAACCACGTGTCGAGGAACGGTTCGAGCAGATCGCCCCAGATATCGGGACGACGACGCACGGCGATCGCGTCGCGGTGGCAGAAGTCGTCGAGTGACGACCCGTCCGAGGCGACCACGAACAACGTCTCGCCGTGCTCGGTCCGCAACTCCGGCGGGGTGGCCCGCGGATCGACCTCGCGGATCTCCGAAGCCGCGACCACCCCGTCGGGATGCACCGAGACGCCTACGAACGGGTAGTTCACGTACCGGATTTCCGTGTCGGCGATGACGACCAGCATCGGCCCATAATGGCGCTCGAGAAGCACCCAAATCGGGCATCATGACCTATATCGGACAAAACGTGGCGGTAATCACTACCCACCCCGCCATGTTGGCAACCGCCGTGACCAAAACGTTAGGCTTCAGACATGGTACGTACCGCAGCAGCATCCACCGAGCCGTACGAACCGAATGTTCCTCTCCCCCAACAGCATCCGGCACGACTCGAGCTCGTCAGCGAGCCACCCGCCGGCACCGAAGCCGTCGATGACCAGTTCCCGCGCCTCGGCGACACCAGTTTCCTCACCGGCGCGGCCCGCCACCGCCTCGCCGCCTACATCCACACCCAGCTCGCCGAACTCGAAGAAATGCCGTGAAGTCACGCCGATGACTAGGCTCCACGCCAGGAGTCATCGGCGGCAGACCGATTCACGCGAGGAGTGGCGAAGTTGAGCGACGCATCGGTCGTACTTCCCGAACAGGTACGGACCGAATTGCGCCGAGGGGTGCGCAGCGTCCTCGTCGACACCGCCGCTCTACGCCTGGTCCGCGAACGCTTCGATGACAACCAGGCAGGTGCGCTGCGCCGCTACCTCGAAGCCTCCCAATCCGCGAACACCCTGCGTGCCTACCGAACAGACTGGATCGCCTGGGCGGGCTGGTGCGCGGTCGAACAGCGACAAGCACTCCCCGCGGACCCACTCGACGTCGCCGTCTACCTGGCCGCCTCCGCTGACGCCCGACGAGACAACGGCGCATGGGCATTCAGCCCGGCCACCCTGGATCGCAAATCCGCCGCCATCGCCGCTGTCCACGCCGCCAACGGACTCCCCTCGCCCACACGCTCCGACGTCGTCCGGCTCACCCTGCGCGGAATCCGCCGCACCCGCCGCACCCCACCGACCCGGAAACGGCCGGTCCTGCTGCACACCCTCGACCAGCTCCTCGCCGAACTCCCCGCACCTGCCTGGCCCACCGAACCCGCCCGCCGCCGAGACGCCCTGGCGCTGCTGGTCGGCTTCGCAGGCGCGCTACGGCGTAGCGAACTCGCGGGGCTTCGCATCAGCGACGTGCACGTGCGCACCGACCACACCACCGGCGAACCACTGCTCATCGTGCACCTGCCGACCACGAAGACCGACCCGACCGGCGTCGCCGAACAACGCATCGCCCTGCCCCGCGGCAAACATCCGCGCACCTGCCCGATCTGCGCGTTCGCCGACTGGGTCCGCCTACTGGAAGTCCACGCCGACACCGGCGACGTCGGCGCACGATCCTGGACGACGAACACTCTCGCGGCCGACACGACGATCCATCGCTGCCACGGCTTCGCCGGCACCCGGCTCAGCACCGATGAGGATCGCCCCCTGTTCCCCACGATCAACCGGCACGGCTCGATCGGCGCCACCGCGCTGTCCGGGCGGGCCGTGGCCGAACTCGTGAAACGCTACGCAGCCCGCGCGGGCCTCGACCCGGACCTGTTCTCCGGACACTCCCTGCGCGCGGGCTTCGCCACCCAGGCCGCCCTCGGCGGTGCCAGCGACCGAGAGATCATGCGCCAAGGCCGCTGGTCCAACCCTCGCACTGTCCACGGCTACATTCGCACCGCGAACCCGCTCGAAGACAACGCGGTCACCAAGCTGGGACTGTGATCAGCGGATCCGATCGAGCCGGAAGATGCGAAACTCACGGCCGCCCGAGAGCTGGAATTCCATCTCGTAACCGGGCCAGAACTCGACGACCTGATCCCACACACGTTTGCGCTCGACACCGGCGATCTCGGTGACGGTTACCGGGAAGGTCGGGCTGCCGCCGAAGCGGGCCGATGCGGTCCGGGCCGCGCGCAGGTTCGCCGACCAGGCTGGATGCTGCGCCTTGCCCCAGTTCGAGCCGACCAGATAGAAGCCGTCGCCGTCGGGCACACACAGCAGCGAAGTGGTGCGCGGCTGCCCGGACTTGCGCCCGACCACCGTGATCTCGATCGACGGGAGCCCGGCCAGGTCGAGCACACCCCACCGACCGCCACTGAGCCTGCGCAAAACCCGCTCGGTCGGCAGAACGACGCCGGCGCCACGCATCACCCAGGGCTGAGTCGCGAACACGCGCGCGAAGCCCGGCAAGGGATTCCAAACCATCTTCGAATCCTGGCTCGAGCGAACCGGGTTCACCCACTCACGACGGCGCGCTGAGAGGCAACTCACTCGGTGTGGTGGACGACGCCCGGGACCCGGTGACCTAGCGGAGCCCTCCCCTGTCCCTGTTGGTGAGTAGGGATGACGTATGGACATGTTGAGAATGGTCGGCCGTATAGTGGTCAAAGGGGGAGACATAAGTAGATGCGCATATCTACGTAATTACATGTTGTTTTACAGAATGACCACTGTGCTCACCGCTCCGCCGCAATTCCCCCGCGCAATCACCTCGATGTCGCACACTGAACCCACTCCCCTCCCCTAGCTGCCAGGAGCGCCATGCACTCCCCCAGTGGTCGCCGCATCCTCGCTACGGTCGTCATGACCGCGGCGGTCCTGCTCACGACCAGCACCTCCCCCACCCTCGCCCGACCACCCGCGCCGACCCAACTGGCACCACTGGGACCCGAATTCCTCTGGGGCGTGGCAGCTTCCGGATTCCAGGCCGAGGGCGATGCGCCGGACAGCAACTGGCGCCGCTATGTCGAATCCGGGACCACTCCCGACCCCTACCTGAACTCTGTCGACTTCCGTGGTCGCTACCGGTCCGACATCGCCTTGGCCGCGAAACTCGGTGTGCGCGTGTACCGCATCGGCATCGAGTGGGCACGGATCCAACCCCGGCCCGGTGTCTGGGACGAGGCGGCGCTCGCGTTCTACGACGACGTGGTCGCGACGATCACCGCGGCCGGGATGCGGCCGATGCTGACCCTCGATCACTGGGTGTACCCGGGTTGGGCGGCCGATCGCGGCGGCTGGCGCGATCCGGAGATCGTCGCGAACTGGCTGTCCAACGCCCGCCACGTCGTCGACCGGTTCGCCGGCGCGGACCCGCTGTGGGTGACCTTCAACGAGCCGACGTTCTATCTGGTCAACGATCTGCGTCACGGCGGCATCGGTGCCGCCGACGTCCTCACCATGGGTGAACGAATCATCGAGGCGCACAACAGCATCTACGACTACATCCACGCCGTACACCCCGGCGCCCAGGTGACCAGCAACGTCGCCTACATCCCCGCCGTCGACGATGCGGTCAGCGGGTTGATCCTCGACCGGATCTCGACGCGCCTGGACTTCATCGGCATCGACTACTACTACGGCTTCTCCGCCACCGAACTGCAAGTCCCCGAACCCGACCGCCTCTGGACGCTGCCGCTGCAGCCC
The DNA here is from genome assembly GCF_042717045.1 of Nocardia sp. NPDC058633. Lineage (NCBI taxonomy): Bacteria > Bacillati > Actinomycetota > Actinomycetes > Mycobacteriales > Nocardiaceae > Nocardia > Nocardia sp. NPDC058633. Next base: position 9,969 of record NZ_JBHXRA010000009.1, on the reverse strand, counting down.
GAAGGGATCTACTACGCACTCGACCATTACGCGCGAAAGTTCCCCGGCCGTCCGCTCTACATCGTCGAGAACGGGCTCCCCACCGAGAACGGACTCCCCCGCGCCGACGGCTACACCCGCGCGGATTCGCTGCGCGACACCGTCTACTGGCTGCAGCGCGCCGTTGCCGACGGCATACCGCTGATGGGCTACAACTACTGGAGCCTCACCGACAACTACGAGTGGGGCTCCTACACACCTCGTTTCGGTCTCTACACGGTCGACGTCCTCACCGACCCGACACTCACCCGCACCCCGACCGACGCGGTCGAGGCCTACCGCGCGATCACCGCGGCGGGCGGCGTCGCCTCCGACTACCGGCCGACGCGCCCTGTCGCCCCGTGTTCGATCGTCGACGGGCTCGCCAGTTGCACCGATCCCGTGTCGGTCCCCCGGTAGCGGATTGAAGCGTCAACGATTGCTCTACACTCGGGCGGGTGTCGAGCACAGCGTCACACCCCTCCAGCGCCGTGAGCGGCAGGCAAGCGCGATGGCAGCCGCACAACGACAGCCGCCGAGAGCGGATCGTGCTGGCCGCCGTCGAGCTGCTCGAACAGGCGCCCGCCGGAGTCGAGGTGCCGATCATCCAGATCGCCGAGCACGCGGGGCTCGCGAAATCGGTGGTCTACCGGCAGTTCGCCGGTCGTGACGAGCTGGATCGCCGGATCAGGAGCGAGATCGCCGACCGTTTCGTCGCCGAGATCGAAGACGCGCTCGATATCGCCGAGGGCTCGATCCACGAAATTCTGGTGCGCACGATCGGCGCGGTGGTCACCTGGATCCAGGACCATCCCCGGCTGCACGATTTCCTGCGCACCGGACCGTCGGAGGCCGATCCCGATATCGATGCGATGAGCGCGATGATCGCCACCATCGCGGGCTCGACCAGGGCTCTCGTCACCGGCCTCGCCGGGGTGGTCGGTGTGACCGACGAGGCCTCGGCCGACACGATGACCTTCGCCATCGTGTCGATGACCGAGGCCACCGTCACCCGCTGGGCCAACGACCCGAATCCGGCGCTCACCAGGGACCAGCTGATCGAGGAGGTCGCCTCCTATGCCTGGCACGTGGTCGACGGCGTCGCCCGCCGCCACGGCCTGACCCTCGACCCCGATCAGCAGCTGACCGAGGTCATCACGCAACTGGTGGCCCGCGCCTGACTCAGGCGACGCGGCGCGCGGTGCGTTCGGGCTCGCTGCGGTAGCGCGACACCGGACCGTCGACACCGAGCTTGCGCCAGAGCTGCTTGGCGATCGGGTTCATCAGATCCAGATCCTCGGCCAGTTTGCGCATGTCGCCGAAGTAGCCGGACAGGATCTTCTTGGAGTGCTCCGACTTCCAGAACGCCTGCTCGATGACCTCACGCGGAATATCGAACTCGCGCCCGAACGACCGCGGGGGCGCCATGATCTCGCCCGCCAGCCATCGCATGGCGATCGGGAACGCCACCGAGCAGGCTCCGCGATTGAACTTGCCCATCCGACCGATGTGCGCGGCGAGGAAATCACCCGCGAACGAAATGTGACGCGCTTCCTCGGCGATGTGGATCTGCATGGTGCGCAATACCATCGGCGGCATCGACGCGCCCTCGCGGATCACGGCCTTCTGATAGTGGTCGATCGGTTCCTCACCACCGAGGATGCCGATGAACAAGATGGTGTGCGCGTAACCACCCGCGACACCGATCAGCGGCGACAGGGCCCGGAACAGCGGCCGCATGCCGGGCACGTCGACACCGATCCGGTTGATCAGTTCCTGGAACATCTGGATGTGATTGCACTCTTCGGTCATCTCGTGCAAGCAGTACCGGAACTCCGGGGAGCCGTTGGGCAGCTTCATGATGTACTGCATCATTCCGCGGATCAGGATGCTCTCGAACGCGGCGCCGACCTTGATCACATTGGCGGTGCGCCACTTTCCGATCGCGATCTGCCTGTCGAGCGGCTGGTCGCGGTACCACTGGGTGGCGCCCAGCGGGTCGACATCCGGCGAGAGCACCCACCGCACATCGTTCGGGTCAAGGGCGAGCGCGGGCGAATCCCAATCGATATCGAGGTAGGGATCGAAATGCCGGTCGACAGACCCCTGCGACAGGGTCGCCAACGCATCTCGGTACTCCTCGCTGATGAGTCCGCCACGGCTCGATTCGGTCAGCGTCATCGGTGCCTCCTCGGTTCGCGTTCCGGCGTGCACAGCGCTGTTAGCACCGTCACACCGTTACCCAAGAATAACTGAGACCGTCGGTCCCACACAACCCTGGCACGATAACATTTCGCGCGGCCTATTCGACGAGCAGAACCACCAATTGACGGGCCAGTTCGGTATCGCCGGGGCCGCCGAGCCAGATCAGCGGGCGGCGTTGGTCGAGGTGGTCCAGCGCTTCGGGCAGGGCGGCGAAGACGCGATCGGCGCGTACTACACAGACTTGGGGCATGTCGTCGGAGACCACTGGTCCGCCGTCGACATCGAGTGCCAGCGAGCCGGTCGAGGCGTCACCGGCGACCGCGTCGCGAACCACCGCATCCGCGGGCTCGGCCGAGTCCGACCCGCTGTGCACGACCCGGTGTCCCGGCGCACTGGCCCAGCGGTCCAACCACGCCGGGCCCGGCTCGACCGCGGCGAGCACCGTCTGCACGCTCATGCCGTAGAGCACGTCGGCGACCGCGGCGGGCAGGCCCGCGATGTCGACGGTGCGCACCACCGAGCCGTGCTCGCGCAACCGTTCGTCGAACCGGGCGAGCACCTCGGCCCGCTCGGTCGGATCCACGGCCGCGTGTCGACCGCCGGATCGGCGGATGGGGACTCGGCGCTCGTCTTCCGGCAGGTCGAGCAGCCCGTCACGGACTCTGCGCAAGATCTCCTCGCGGGAATTCACTCGGGCACTCTCCTTCGTTGGCGACGCCGATATCGCCGTTCACACATTCCCTCTCCCCACATACCGCGGGAACTCTTCGTTTCGCTACCGTACCGACCGGTCCACATCATCTTGGCGCGGCACGACGAAGCCGAGCAGATGCAATAGCTGGTCGATGGTGAGGTCGAAAATCTCCGCGCGATCGGCGAAGGTGTCGCGGCCGTACATGTCGAACACGTCGAAGTTCACGGCACCGAACAGCGTGGTCCAAGCCGTGATGGCAGCCGCGATCACCCGATCGGGAACCAGCAGCCCGAACTGCTCGCGGATCGCGGCGAGGTCTGCCGACGTACGCGGGGTGATCGCTGGGTCCGTAGCGGGGAGGCTGAGCTGACCCCGACGGTAGGCACTGTCGACGATGTCGAGCAGGATCGCGATCACCCGCACCCCAGGCGCCTCGGTGTCGGCCGCGGGTGCGGCGTAGCCGGGGACCGGTGTACCGAACAGCAGGCCGTACCAGGCCGGCTCCGCCAGCGCCCAGTCGCGCACGGTTCGCGCGGTCACCCGGAACCGGGTCGCGGGATCGTCGGGCGTCGCGAGCAGTGCCGCGTCGACGGCGTCACCGAGGGCGTTGTAGCCGTCGACCACCAGCATGGTCAGTAGCTCGTCACGACTGCGCACGTACCGGTACACCGCCGAGGACACCACACCCAGATCGCGCGCGACCGCACGCAGGGACAGGGCAGCCGCACCCTGGGTGGCCAGGTGCTCGCGACCGATGCGTTTGATATCGGCGATCGTCTGCGCGCGGGCCAGTGCGCGCGGACCCGGATGCTCGGAGCTCATCGTCCGATCATCGCCCACTCACGGCGCGGGCTGGATCGGAGCGCACCGCCGTGTCGTCTTCGGCGGCGGCTCGTTCGATCTCGGCGGCCAAGGTGGCGCCGCCGACCTCCCAGGCCATCGCGAGCAGACGGTCGCGGAAGCGACTCAGGTCCACGGCTACTCCCTCACCGCCGTAACCGGTTCCCGCGGCGTCGCGGACCGTGCGCACGACTTCGTCGGCGAGGTCGGCGATGCGCGAGCGGATCAGGGTCCGCAACACCCCGCTGAGGGTGATGTCGGTGCCGACGTCGTAGAGCACCAGCGCGCCCTTGAGCATCGGACCGTCGCCGATGAACCAGCGCTGCCCACGGCGTTCCAGGTAGCCCGCCGTGACGAGTTCGGTGAGCACGTCGGTGCCCCGGTCGCCCAGCATGGCCGTGAGCTCGGCGTCGTCGACGTAGGACGAGCGGTCGACGGCTTGGCTCGCGCGTGGATCGAACAGCGTGCGCCAGTCACCGGCCTGCGGTTCGGTGTCGAACACCTCGCGAATGGCATCCAGCCGCAGCCCGCGGGCCTGCATGGCGACGATGTCGCGCAGCCGGTCCAGATGCTCGTCGGAGTAGACGACTTCCTTGCCCGCGCGACCGGGTTTCGGCAGCACGCCGAGCGAGTGGTAGTAGCGGATGGTGCGCGAGGCCACGCCGCTGACATCGGCGAGTTCCGCTCGGGTATATCGGGCCACCCGACCAGCATAGAACCGGCTCGACCCTACGTTGACAGCTCTGGCTGTCGCCATTAGCGTTACCCGCGTCACTGTCGACACCGATCGAGGAGCTCCCCCATGCCCGAGCGCACCACCGATTTCGACGTTCTGATCGTCGGCTCCGGATTCGGCGGCAGTGTCACCGCGCTGCGCCTGGTGGAGAAGGGCTACAAGGTCGGTGTCATCGAAGCGGGCCGCCGCTTCGCCGATGACGAACTGCCCAAAACCAGTTGGGACCTGCGCAAATTCGTCTGGGCGCCCAAGCTCGGTTGCTACGGCATCCAGCGTATCCACCCGCTGCGCGACGTCCTGATCCTCGGTGGCGCCGGCGTCGGTGGCGGCTCGCTGAACTACGCCAACACCCTCTACGTGCCCCCGGAGCCGTTCTTCCGGGATCCGCAGTGGCGCGAGATCACCGATTGGCGCACCGAGCTCACCCCGTATTACGAGCAAGCGAAAAAGATGCTCGGAGTGGTGACCAATCCCCATATGACCCCCGCCGACGAGATCTTCAAATCCGTCGCCGAGGACATGGGTGTGGGCGAGACTTTCGTGCAGACGCCCGTCGGTGTGTTCTTCGGTACGCCGGGCAAGACCGAAGCCGACCCGTATTTCGGTGGTGTCGGTCCCGAGCGCACCGGCTGTGTGGAGTGTGGCGACTGCATGGTCGGGTGCAAGTTCGGCGCCAAGAACACCCTGGTGAAGAACTACCTCTACCTCGCCGAACAGGCTGGGGCGCAGGTCATTCCGATGACCACGGTCTCGGCGTTGCGTCCGTTGCCCGACGGCACATGGGACGTGGCCACCGAGCGCACCGGCGCCTGGGTGCGCAAGGCGCCCAAGACGCTGACCGCCGCGCACGTCGTGCTCGCGGCGGGCACGCTCGGTACGCAGAAGTTGCTGCACGCGATGCGCGATGAGGGTTCGTTGCCGAACCTGTCGGCCAAGCTCGGCCTGCTGACCCGCACGAATTCCGAATCCATCGTCGGTGCCGCCACCAAGACGCTCGGACCCGATCAGGACTTCACCAAGGGTGTGGCGATCACCTCCTCGATCCACCCCACGCCCGACACCCACGTCGAGCCGGTTCGCTACGGCAAGGGTTCCAACTCGATGGGCATGCTGCAGACACTCATGGTCGACGGCGGCGGCCGCGTGCCACGGTGGCTGCGGTTCCTCGGCCTCGTGCTGGCCAATCCCCTGACCTTCTTCCGCTTCATGAGCGTGAAGAACTGGAGTGAGCGCACCATCATCTCGCTGGTGATGCAGCACCTGGACAACTCGATCACCACCTACACCAAGCGTGGCCTGTTCGGCGGGCGCAAGCTGACCTCCAAACAGGGTCACGGACAACCGAACCCGACCTGGATCCCCGCGGGTAACGACGTGACAAGGCGGGTCGCGGAGAAGATCGGCGGCGAAGCCGGCGGCACCTGGGGTGATGTGTTCAATGTGCCGATGACCGCGCACTTCCTCGGTGGCGCGGCGATCGGTGCCGACCGCGAGCACGGCGTGATCGATGCCTTCCACCGCGTGTACGGCTACCCGACGCTCAGCGTCGTCGACGGTGCGGCCGTGTCGGCCAACCTGGGTGTCAACCCGTCGCTCACCATCACCGCCCAGGCCGAGCGCGCGGCCGCCTACTGGCCGAACAAGGGCGAGCTCGACACCCGCCCCGAACAGAGCGCGGGCTACACCAAGATCGCCCCGGTCCGCCCGAACCAGCCGGTCGTTCCCGCCGGCGCGCCCGCCGCGCTGGTGCTGCCGATCGTCGAGATCCGCAGCTCGGAGAAGTCCGCGGGCTGATTCGACGAAATTGGACCCCGGCTGTGCGGTTACCCGCTGCAAGCCGGGGCTTTTCGGTTTTCGGCCACGTAGGATCGGTGTCGACGACGGGGAGGATCTTCGATGACGGTGCTGGTTCTGGGCGGATACGGAACTGTCGGGGCGCACCTGGTGCGGTTGCTGCGCGCCGAGGGCATTCCAGCGCAGGCGGCAGGGCGTGACGCGAGCAGGGCAGACCGGGTGGTCGACATCCGCGACAGCGCCAGTGTCGACGCGGCCTTGGCTGCGGCGTCCATCGTGGTGAATTGCGTGGGCGCGGAGGATGTTCAGCTGGCACAGGCATGTGCGGGGCGCGGGATCCCCTTCCTTGATATCTCGGCGACGTCGGAGTATGTCCGGTCGCTCGAGAACGTCGAAGGGCCCGCCGTCCTCGGTGTCGGGTTGGCGCCCGGCCTGACCACCCTGCTCGCCGTCGACGCGCTCGCGCATCACCGCGGCCCGGTCGACATCATGATCGGCCTCGGCTCCGGCGAATCCCACGGGCCCGCAGCGACGGCCTGGACCTACCGACTTCTCGGTCAGCGCTTTCCCGACGCCGACGGCTCGAGCATCCGCAATTTCACCGGGCGACAAAGCTTTCCACTACCGGAAGAGGTCGCCTACCGACCATTTCCCGCGGTGCGCGCCGACTTCGCAGATCAGCACCGCCTCACCCGCGAATTCGGGGTGCCGGTGCGCACCTACCTCCGCCTCGACTCCCGGCTCGCCACTCTCGGCCTGTCCGCCCTCACCTGGGCGCCTGCGCTGCAACCGCTTGCACCGGCGCATATGCCGGGGAGCAGCGATCGGTGGGTAGCGCTGGCCAGGTCCGCCGACGGATCCATCAGGTCCGCGACCGGCCGGGGCCAATCACTGGCCACCGCGGTGGTCGCCGCCATCACGGTCCGCGCGGTGATCCGAACGCCGATCACCGCACCGACCTGGATCCACCAGCTTCTCGAGCTCGACGACATCTGCCATGACGCGCTCGCAGCCGACTTCCGGTTCCACCGCTCCTGACGACCGCGTTGTTCGACGCCGATCTCGGACGGTGACGGCCCGGATTCAGAGTGCGTTGATGCGGGCCAACGCCTCGAAGGCAAGGTCGCCCGCCTGCCACAAACCAGTGATCTCGGCGCGAATCGCGGGCGCCAGGGCTGGGTCCTGTAGGGCGAGCCCATTGGCGAAGATCACCGTGTTCGCGCCGAGGTCGGCGGCGATGAGCAGCTGTTCGGTGGCCACTCCCGCGCCGAACAGCTGGTCGAGTCCCTCGCCGACGAAGTAGAACCGCCAGAGCGGTCCGAGATCGGCGCCGTAGGCCGCCTTGGTGCGGTCGATGATCACGTCACCGACCGAAGCGATCCCGGCCACGATCTTGAAGTAGTCCGGTGCGTTCTCCGGCTTGCTGCCCACGGCCGCCACCGAATAGGTCAGGTCGACGGTCAGGTGCGCGTTGTATCCGGCCATCGCCGTGCGAGCGCGCGATGCCCCACAGTCCCGGGCGAGGGCGAAGTAGTGCGCCCACTGGGGTTCGGCGGCGCCTCCGGTGAACTCGGCGTGCAGGTTGTCGAGGAAACGGCGCAACAGCTCGAGGCTGATCGCGTGCGCGTACTCGCGGTTCGCGAAGGCCGACGGGTCGCGCTGCATCGGCATCACCGCGGCGTATTCGACCCCGTCGAGCCCGATCGCGAACAGTCCGCGCAGGTCTCGATGCTCCACGAGGATCTCGGTGATCCGATGATGGCGGGCCACCGCGTCCTCGAGTCGGTCCAGACTGCCCGCACCGGAGATCGCCGACGTGTCCGACAATCGCGCGAGCTCGGCGACATCGGCCTGCGACAGGGTCGATCCGCACGCCGTGTCCTCGACCACGCCCGCGGCCGGGCCCGCGGGCAGGACCAGCGCCACGGCCACGACACAGGCTGCTATTCCACTCGATACACGCACGCGCCGATTCCACCACCTCATGGGCAGTTCCGCGCACCGACGCGCGTACCGGTGGGCGTGTCGGCCCATCCCGGCGTGACAGCCCCATAGCCTGAACCGATGCCGCAGACCATCGCGATTTCTGGAGCAAGTGGAAAAATCGGCGGCCGGGTCGCCGGCCTGCTCGCGCCTTCGAGCGCGCGACTGCGATTGCTCGGCCGCCGTGTCGAACACATCGCGCCGATCGAGGGAGCCACCACCGCGACCGTCGACTTCGGCGATCCCGCCACCGTCGCGTCCGCGCTCGATGGGGTACAGACCTTCTTCTTCGTCTCGGCCACCGAGAGTGCCGATCGGGCCGCCCAGCAGATCGCCGTGGTGAATGCCGCCAAGAACGCGGGAGTCCAACGGATCGTGTATTTGTCGTTCGTCGGCGCCGCGCCCGAGGCCACGTTCACCTTCGGCCGCGATCACTGGCACACCGAACAGGCCATCCGCGACTCCGGCCTGGCGTTCACGTTCCTACGCGACAACCAGTACCAGGACATCATCCCGCACTTCGCCGATGCCGACGGTGTGATCGAGGGCCCGGCGGGCGACGGCGAGGTCGCCGCGGTCGCGCGCGCCGACGTCGCCGATTGTGCTGCGGCAGTGCTCGATTCGACGGCTTACGACGGCGAGACCTTCGACATCACCGGTCCGCGCGCGTTCAGCCTCACCACCGCGACCGCCGACATGACCGAGATCCTCGGCCGTCCTTTCCGCTACGTCGACCAGACCGTCGACCAGGCCTACGCCTCCCGCGCGAAGTACGACGCGCCGAAGTGGGAAGTCGACGGCTGGGTCAGCACCTACACCGCGATCGCTCGTGGCGACCTCGCCCAGGTGACCGATGCGGTGCAGCACCTGACCGGTCGCCCCGCCACCGACTTCCGCGACTTCCTCGCCACGTTGCCGAAGGATTCCTGAGCCCACCTGCGCCGGGTCGACAGCCGCACCCGGTGCAGCATCTCGGCGACAGGCAGGGGCGGCCCCACCGGTCCGGCGCAGGTGAAAGGCCCGTTGGACTGTCTGCGTGGGCATCCGCTCGGCGGTCTAGACCAGGCGCAGGCTCTTGATCATCTTCTCGGCTTGATCGGCGGTGAGTTCCCCGGAGGTGCCGCGGTCGACGAGAAGGGTCAGGACGAGGGTCGTGTTGGCGGCGTTGCGGAAGCCGAAGGCGTAGACGGAGTAGGCGTTGGCGGTACAGCCCGGGACCTGCGGGGTCCACGGACCTGAGGTCTCGACGAATTGACCACTGACACCGCTCTGGGTCTGGAGCGAGGTGGGCGTGCCGACCTTTCCGCCCGTCGGGTCCGAATATCCGCCTGCCGCGGCGATCTTCGCGACACGCGTGGCAGCGGCCGCCGGATCGGTTTCGGTGGTCGAGGTGACAGCGGCCATGGCGCGATAGACCGAGCCCGGACAGTAGTCGGCGCCTTCGGTCGCCTGGCCGCGACCGTCGATCGCGCCGGTCGTGTTGGAGAACGACATCGTGTCGCTCTCGGAGTGGACCGTCCAGGCCGACGGCACGTCGTAGGCCACCCGATAGGTGGCGATGAGCACGCCCTTCGATCCCGGCGCGAGCGGGGCGGTGCTGGTTCTGAACTGCTCCCCGGAAGTTGGACTGAGAAATTCAGATCCGACCTCCGGGGAGCAGTTTCATGCGTGCGCGAAGTTCGTTGTCCGAGGAGCAACG